>NZ_BAAAPC010000084.1:0-500 GCF_039530945.1 Nocardiopsis rhodophaea | reverse complement strand
CTGTGCTCACTCCTTCTGTGCAACATAAGTGCAGGATGGTGTGACTGATCTTCAACAAACTTATTACCGCCAGGTAAAGAACCCGAATCCGGTGTTTACACCCCGTGAAGGTGCCGGAACGCTGAAGTTTTGCGAAAAACTGATGGAAAAGGCGGTAGGCTTCACCTCCCGTTTTGATTTCGCCATTCATGTGGCACATGCCCGTTCGCGTGGTCTGCGTCGGCGCATGCCACCGGTACTGCGTCGTCGGGCTATTGATGCGCTGCTGCAGGGGCTCTGTTTTCACTATGATCCGCTGGCCAACCGTGTCCAGTGCTCCATCACCACGCTGGCCATTGAGTGTGGACTGGCGACGGAGGCTGATGCCGGAGTACTCTCCATCACCCGTGCCACCCGTGCCCTGACGTCCCTGGCTGAGCTGGGTCTGATTACCTACCAGACGGAATATGACCCGCTTATTGGTTGCAACATTCCGACCGATATCACGTTCACACCGGCGC
>NZ_BAAAPC010000083.1:0-501 GCF_039530945.1 Nocardiopsis rhodophaea | reverse complement strand
AAGACTATTTTTCTTTTTATATTGATTGTTGCTGGCTTTCTTCTGGCCGCATGTCAGGCAAATTATATCCGGGATGTTCAGGGCGGAACGGTGGCACCATCGTCCTCCTCTGAACTGACGGGGATCGCGGTTCAGTAGAAAAGATCAAAGGATCTTCTTGAGATCCTTTTTTTCTGCGCGTAATCTCTTGCACTGTAAACGAAAAAACCGCCTGGGGAGGCGGTTTGATCGAAGGTTAAGTCAGTTGGGGAACTGCTTAACCAGGTAACTGGGTATACGAGACCGCAGATACCAAAACTGTTCTTTCAGTGTAGCCGCAGTTAGGCACCCACTTCAAGACCTCTCAATATCTCTCTCGTATATATCCAGTTACCAATGGCTGCTGCCAGTGGCGTTTTTGCGTGTCCGTCCGGGTTGGACTCAAGATGATAGTTACCGGAAAGGGCGCAGCAGTCGGGCTGAACGGGGGGTTCGTGCATACAGCCCAGCTTGGAGCGAACG
>NZ_BAAAPC010000082.1:0-503 GCF_039530945.1 Nocardiopsis rhodophaea | reverse complement strand
ACGTCCTTCATCGGCGCCTGGTGCCAAGGCATCCACCGTATGCCACACTAACTTGGCCACCACAGATACAAGATGCTCGCGCACACTATCCACGAATCAAAACACCAGCCACACACCCAACCACAACCCACCAGCAGCAGCCGCAACTCCTACCCGCAGACCAGTCACACAACCAGCCCACACAAGCAGAACGACCACAACCCCCGGGGTCTTCGTCAGGGTGGCATCCAGCGAACACAACCATGCGGTTGCATCCTCAGACACCCAACAGCGCGCCCGCACCCCCTCTTCCAAGACGAGATGCGGAAGTTCGTTCTTCAGCCCAGCCATCCCGACACCCGGCCAACACCCCCGAAGAAGCATCAACCACCATGCCGGGCCCACTTTCGAGTCCGCCAACCGCCACCGGCCACAACGACCAATGCAACAGCCAGCCACTAAAGACTCCTTAGAAAGGAGGTGATCCAGCCGCACCTTCCGGTACGGCTACCTTGTTACGACTT
>NZ_BAAAPC010000081.1:0-504 GCF_039530945.1 Nocardiopsis rhodophaea | reverse complement strand
TGGGCATCCACCGTGTACGCTTAGTCGCTTAACCTCACAACCCGAAGATGTTTCACTTCTGATTGCGAAAATTTGAGAGACTCGAACACACATTAACTGTGTGTCGTTTCAATTTTCAGCTTGATCCAGATTTTTAAAGAGCAAATATCTCAAACATCACCCGAAGATGAGTTTTGAGATAGTTCGGCACGCGTCTTTCACTCACGAACCAGCAAGTGGCGTCCCCTAGGGGATTCGAACCCCTGTTACCGCCGTGAAAGGGCGGTGTCCTGGGCCTCTAGACGAAGGGGACACTGAAGTCTCAATCGCAAGACGCCTTGCTTCTTTACTTTCATCAGACAATCTGTGTGAGCACTACAAAGGCAGGTTCTTTAAGGTAAGGAGGTGATCCAACCGCAGGTTCCCCTACGGTTACCTTGTTACGACTTCACCCCAGTCATGAATCACAAAGTGGTAAGCGCCCTCCCGAAGGTTAAGCTACCTACTTCTTTTGCAACCCACTCC
>NZ_BAAAPC010000080.1:0-504 GCF_039530945.1 Nocardiopsis rhodophaea | reverse complement strand
ATGCGTTGGCCGCACCCCCTCAAACGGCCTCAGGGCGTTTCTGAGGCCTCCGGCCTGAAACATACACCTTTCTGTGCCCATATCGAGAAAAAACGCCCCTGATGATTTCTGCGTACCTGCATGGCTATGCACGCGGGTGAATGGCAGACGATTTCGGAGTGTCAGCACCACTAAACCGCCAAAAGGCGCAATCAGCGGCGCGGCGCGCGCGGACGTGACCAGGCAAACTCGGACTGCTGCCGCTCATCCTCACGTAATGCACGCTGGCGGTCGGCGTAACGCTGCGACTCAATCTGCGCACGCGCTCTGTTCAGGACGATATGCCGGTTCGGCTGATTTAGCTTTTTGCCTGACGCTCTCTCAGCTGCGGCAATAGCATCATCAAGAAATTTTTTCTCTGCAGGTGTCAGGTTTGTCAGTCTGTTCATAGCATTCTCCCGTCAGAATAACCCCGCACAGTCTGCCAGACACAGCAGAACCGATGAAGCGCTGGCGGTGCTGAAG
>NZ_BAAAPC010000079.1:0-508 GCF_039530945.1 Nocardiopsis rhodophaea | reverse complement strand
CCGTGGGCGTGGGCCTGCTCGGACTCCTCCAGGTGCGGGCTGCGGTGGGCCAGTTCCGCTATCTGGCGCGCCTCGCCCGGAGACCGGTCGGCGACATGCTGCAACCAGTGCGACAACCGGAACTGGCCCGAGCCCACCAGCCCACCGCGGGCCTCGAATACCCCCGCCGCATCCGCCGCAGCGAGCTTGACCTCGTCCAGGCCACGGAGAACCTGGATGAGGGCCTCGCCCAGGGTGTGCTCAGCCCCGGTGGGGACATCGGCCTGGGCAAGCCCGCGCAGCACCTCACCAGCCGTGCGCAAACAGGCCACAGCCCGCTCAGCGCCACCCGGTGGTGGGGAGGTAGAAGAGGATGCGTTCTCGCCCATACCCCCAAGCTAAAAAAGCGGGATGGCGGATGTCATAAGAGATTTCACGGCTGTGGACAACCCGGACCCTTCCCCACCACCAGGAGCACAACGCTCGGCCCGACCCGCCAAACAGTCCACGCCTAGCTCGACGTCCCCGC
>NZ_BAAAPC010000078.1:0-509 GCF_039530945.1 Nocardiopsis rhodophaea | reverse complement strand
CCGGTCTCATTCCGAACCCGGTCGTTAAGTCTCCCTGCGCCGATGGTACTGCCTTCATGGTGGGGGTGGGAGAGTAGGTCGCTGCCGCGCGTTTTGTTGGTGGGGATCGTCCTGTGGGGCGGTCCCCGCTTTTTTGTTGCCTGGGTTTGTGATTGTGTGAAACCCGGGGCGAGGGTGCGGCGGGTGTGGGGGTGCCTGTTGCGGGGTCGTGTTGGGCGCGGTGGTCGGCCGGTCCCTATCGGCTCCTGACCGGTATCCCGCCCCCCCGGGGGCCGGGTGGTGGGGTGCTGGTCGGCTCCCGGAACGGGCCCTCGGGGGGGGCTCCTGCCGGGAGCGGTGGGGCGGTGTGGGTGTTGCGCTTGTCGGCGTGTGGTGGCCGCCGGCGGGGACGTCGAGCTAGGCGTGGACTGTTTGGCGGGTCGGGCCGAGCGTTGTGCTCCTGGTGGTGGGGAAGGGTCCGGGTTGTCCACAGCCGTGAAATCTCTTATGACATCCGCCATCCCGCTTTT
>NZ_BAAAPC010000077.1:0-538 GCF_039530945.1 Nocardiopsis rhodophaea | reverse complement strand
GAAACCTGTGGCCTAACCCTTTGGGGAGGGAGTGGGTGAAGGTGGGGCTGGCGATTGGGACGAAGTCGTAACAAGGTAGCCGTACCGGAAGGTGCGGCTGGATCACCTCCTTTCTAAGGAGTCTTTTGGCTGGCTGTTGCATTGGCTGTTGTGGTCGGTGGCGGTCGGCGGACTCGAAAGTGGGCCCGTCAGGGTCGGGGGTTCGGACCGGTTGGTCTGGGCCTGCGCCTGGTGGGATGGCTGGGCTGAAGAACGAACTTCCCTCTGGTGCTGGAAGGCCGGGGGGCGCGCTGTTGGGTGTCTGAGGATGCAACCGCTTGGTTGTGTTCCTGTGTGCCACCCCGTTGAAGACCGCTGGCAGGTGGAGGCCCCTCATCCGAGGGTTTGTCCTTGCGGGTTGTGGTTGTAGGCGGGTGTGTGGCTGGTGTTTTGATTCGTGGATAGTGTGCGCGAGCATCTTGTATCTGTGGTGGCCAAGTTAGTGTGGCATACGGTGGATGCCTTGGCACCAGGCGCCGATGAAGGACGTGGGAGGCCG
>NZ_BAAAPC010000076.1:0-548 GCF_039530945.1 Nocardiopsis rhodophaea | reverse complement strand
CCGCGCTGGCCCACACCCGCGCCCACATCCACACCACCGGCGCCGCCACCGCAGGTGAGCGGCCCTCGGCCCCCGACATCGCCATCGCACTCGTGCTGCGCCTGGCCCAGGCCCTCAACCGGCCCCTGCACGTGGTGGCCGATGCCGCCTACTCCAGTCCCGCCCTGGCCGCCCTGCCCGACACCGTCACCTGGACCGTGCGCCTCAAAGCCAACGCCGTCTTGCACCGGCAGCCGACCACCACCACCGCCCACACCCGGTGGGGCACCCCCGGCGAGATCGCCGACCAGGTCGGCTTCACCCCCGCGCAGGACCTGGGCTGCTCGGCCGCGGATGTGGCCTGCTACCGCCAGACCCTGGGCCGCACCCCGCTGCGCCTGGTCCTCATCCGCACCCCCGAGACCACCGCCGGCTGCGACGTGGCGCTTTTGACCACCGACACCACCACCCCTGGTGACGGGGTCATCGCCCGCTACCGCGACCGGTGGGCCATCGAGACCTGCTTCCGCGACGCCAAGCAGCACCTGGGCCTGGGCCAGGCCCACAAC
>NZ_BAAAPC010000075.1:0-562 GCF_039530945.1 Nocardiopsis rhodophaea | reverse complement strand
CGGCTTTGTGGCGAGCCAGTGGGAGTCTTTAGTAGCAGAACATTTACCAGGACTTAAACCTTCTGAAGTCCTCAGGAAAACAATTATTGACCGTATCGCTGGTGACTATGATTTTGTCTTCATAGATACTGGCCCCCATCTTGATCCGTTCCTTCTGAATGGTCTGGCAGCGAGTGATTTGCTTCTGACCCCTACTCCACCGGCACAGGTTGATTTCCATTCAACCCTTAAATATCTGACACGTTTGCCTGAAATGCTGGAGCGTCTTGAAGACGAAGGTGTGGAACCACGCCTGAGCGCGAGTATCGGTTTCATGTCAAAAATGACTAATAAGCGTGATCACGAAACTTCGCATAGCCTGGCCCGCGAAGTGTATGCAAGTAATATTCTGGACTCGTCACTGCCACGTTTGGATGGATTCGAACGATGTGGTGAATCTTTTGACACTATTATTAGTGCTAACCCTGTTTCATACCCTGGTAGTGCTGAAGCGTTGAAAAAGGCACGTACTGAAGCAGAACGGTTTACGAAAGCAGTTTTTGACCGCATTGAATACATCCGA
>NZ_BAAAPC010000074.1:0-567 GCF_039530945.1 Nocardiopsis rhodophaea | reverse complement strand
GCTTCACCGGACGCACGACGCTCCCCTACCAACCCACGGCATAACCGCAGGCTCCACAGCTTCGGCGGTGTGCTTCAGCCCCGCTACATTATCGGCGCAGAATCACTTGACCAGTGAGCTATTACGCACTCTTTAAAGGATGGCTGCTTCTAAGCCAACCTCCTGGTTGTCTCAGCAACTCCACAACCTTTCCCACTTAGCACACGCTTAGGGGCCTTAGCTGATGATCTGGGCTGTTTCCCTCTCGACTACGAAGCTTATCCCCCGCAGTCTCACTGCCGCGCTACAACTTAAACCGGCATTCGGAGTTTAGCTGACCTCAGTAACCTTGTCGGGCCCATCAGCCAACCAGTCGCTCTACCTCCGGCAAGCAACACACGACGCTGCACCTAAATGCATTTCGGGGAGAACCAGCTATCACGGAGTTTGATTGGCCTTTCACCCCTACCCACAGCTCATCCCCCAGGTTTTCAACCCTGGTGGGTTCGGGCCTCCACGACCTCTTACAGCCGCTTCACCCTGGCCATGGGTAGATCACCCCGCTTCGGGTCTACAGCACGCGACTCA
>NZ_BAAAPC010000073.1:0-591 GCF_039530945.1 Nocardiopsis rhodophaea | reverse complement strand
TCTCCGACAAGTTCCAAGTGCTGCTTGCCGCCGTTGCGGAGCCACCCTTCTGCGAGGTCGAAGATGGGAGCGATGCCCACGGTCTCCGCGAGTTGCGTCAACGCAGAAGCAAGGGCATCGAGGTGGTCCTTGGCCGGGCCCTGGCTGATGTCCTGGAGCCACTGGGTCAGCACGCCGTCTTTGACGATATCGCGACGTTCGGTGCGCACGCCTTCGCTGTCGAACGGCGTGGAGGCCAGCCCTTTCAGCAGGTGCGGATGCTCTTCAATGGTCAGCCACTCCGGCAAAATTTGTTTGCCCAGCGAATCGAGCAGGAAGGTCGATTTACGGTAGACCGCGCCGCCGGCAATCGCTCCGACCAGGTGGCCAAACAACCCGGTCGCCACTTCGTTGGCGAAAATAACCGGCGCCTTCATGGTCGACAGCTTACGCGGGGGCAGGCGTGACAGGGTGCGGCGGGCGCACTCTTCCCCGACCCATTCCGGGGACTGCAGATCCTCGATCGCCCGGCCAATGGTGTAGGCGTAGTCGCGCTCCATATCGCCGTCATCTTCCGCAATGACGCAGCTGGAGAGGGAGTGGCGAGTCGAG
>NZ_BAAAPC010000072.1:0-618 GCF_039530945.1 Nocardiopsis rhodophaea | reverse complement strand
GGGCTCGATCAGGGCCCACTGCTCGTCGGTGAGATCGCCTCGCGCCATGACTGACGATCTATCAAGGCCGGGCCCCGACGCGCAGGCGATCTACCGAACTGGTGGTCCGAACTCCAGACAGGGCCTAATGCATGGGGGCCTGCGGCAAGCAGTGCCGCGGAGAACCGGGTCAAGAGCAGTGGGGGCGGGCCATCGTCCGGCTGCGTGTCAGGGGGCGGCAAGCAGCAGCCCACCAGATGGACCCCCGGGTGCACGAGCTGCCAGTGCCCCTGGCGGGACATGCGGTCGATGACCGAACCGCTCACTCCCAATGCCCGTGCCTGTCGGATCTGGATAGCCCCGTACTGCCGGGTCGCTAGCCGGATCGCGTCGTCTATTGGTGCCATGTCCGCCACCGTGACCAACCTACGGAGCCCGGCGCATCCAGAATTTCCCGGCTGTGGATATCCCCCTCACACCGGCGATGATCATGGCAACCATCCCGGCAAATGGGACCTCAAGTTTCGGGTTTTTGGGGTGGAGGGGTGAGAGATTGCTTGCCCTGAGGTGAAACGACCCCCGCCCCCTGCAACGCAGGCGCAAAACAAGGGAAGCATCGGCAGTGCCAAAAAAGACCTC
>NZ_BAAAPC010000071.1:0-624 GCF_039530945.1 Nocardiopsis rhodophaea | reverse complement strand
GTGCGAGCGTGATCCTGCGGTAGCCATAACGACCTTTGTGATAGTGGTATATCTTCCTGATGTTCTCTTTAAGACCCGCATACCTGTCCCCTTGCTTCAGTGCATTCATATTGTAATACCACGTGCTACGGGACATACCGGCCGCCCGCAGAAGGTCCCGCAGAGCGTGTTCATGCCTTAGTTCACTGATTATCAGGGCTTTTTGCCATTTTTTTCGCTCTGAACCAAGGCTTTCAACTTTTTTAGATAGGCATTCTCTGCCCGCAGATAACGCAGTTCGGCCCTGAGTTCTTCGGGGGAGAGTTTTTCCAGCTCTTTATCTGTTAGTGGTGGGATATTTTTTGGCTTTGTCATTTTTCCGGGCCGTCCGCATTGTATGTTTAAAAGACCTTCCGCTCCGGCATCGTTGTACACGTCGAGCCAGCGCCGGACAAGTATTTCTGCGGAGAGATTAAACCGGGCAGCCGCTTCACGCATCGTCAGGCGGTCACTGATAACCGCCCGGACGACCACGAGTTTAAATTCATCGGAATAATGATTATTTTTTGCAGTCAGGCCTTCTGCACCGTGGAACTGCCATGCCCTGACCCAGCGACGGACAGATGTTCTTTCAATACCAAAAAG
>NZ_BAAAPC010000070.1:0-635 GCF_039530945.1 Nocardiopsis rhodophaea | reverse complement strand
GATCTTTTTGTTGCCCCGCTTGCTAATCCCTAACAATGTCGTCCGACCTCCCGTGCTGTACTGTCGGGGTACCAGCCCTGTTGCCGCCGCAAAGTCACGGCTGCTGGCGTACTGCTTCCCGTCGCCAATCTCAGTTGAAATAGTACTGGCAGTCAGCGTTCCAACGCAGGGAATACTCAGCAAGCGCTGTCCAACCTCATCTTCGTCCAACTTTCGTTTCAACTGAGATCCCAGACCTTTAATCTGCTCAACAAGATAGTGATAATGCTGTTGTAATTTCAGCAGTAACTGGCTGAGATAAAGAGGCAAACTACTGTCCTCAAGAAGGGTACTCAGTCGACTAATAACGGCAGCACCTCGCGGAACGCTGATACCAAATTCCAGCAGAAAAGCATGCATCTGATTAGTTGTTTTCACCTTATCCTGAACCAGGGATTCACGGACACGATGCAGAGCTCGCATTGCCTGCTGAGATTCGGTTCTGGGCTGCACGAAACGCATAGATGGACGTGATGCTGCTTCACAGATAGCTTCAGCATCAACGAAGTCATTTTTGTTGCTTTTAACGAATGGGCGGACAAATTGCGGTGATATCAGCTTTGGAAAATGCCCTAACTCTTCCAGCTTGCGTGCCA
>NZ_BAAAPC010000069.1:0-642 GCF_039530945.1 Nocardiopsis rhodophaea | reverse complement strand
GGGTGTGTGGCTGGTGTTTTGATTCGTGGATAGTGTGCGCGAGCATCTTGTATCTGTGGTGGCCAAGTTAGTGTGGCATACGGTGGATGCCTTGGCACCAGGCGCCGATGAAGGACGTGGGAGGCCGCGATAGGCCGCGGGGAGCTGTCAACCGAGCTGTGATCCGTGGGTGTCCGAATGGGGGAACCTAGCCCGAGTTGTGTCGGGTTGCCGCCGTCTGAATGTATAGGGCGGTTGGTGGTGACGCGGGGAAGTGAAACATCTCAGTACCCGTAGGAAGAGAAAACAATAGTGATTCCCTGAGTAGTGGTGAGCGAAAGGGGATGGTGGCTAAACCGTGCGCGTGTGATAGACGGCAGTTGTTGCGTGTGCGGGGTTGTGGGATGTGCCCGTTCTAGGTCTGCCGGCCTGGGGTGGTTTCGTGTTCTGTTAGCTGAATCCGTTGGGAAGCGGTACCGGAGTGGGTGAGAGTCCCGTAGGTGAAGGCAGAGCGCGGGCCGCGGGGTGCAGTCCCGAGTAGCGCGGAGCTCGAGGAATTCCGTGTGAATCTGGCAGGACCACCTGCTAAGCCTGAATACGTCCTGGTGACCGATAGTGCACGAGTACCGTGAGGGAAAGGTGAAAAGTGCCCCGGTGAGGGGT
>NZ_BAAAPC010000068.1:0-650 GCF_039530945.1 Nocardiopsis rhodophaea | reverse complement strand
CCATGAAGGTGGAGTCGCTAGTAATCGCGGATCAGCAGTGCCGCGGTGAATACGTTCCCGGGCCTTGTACACACCGCCCGTCACGTCATGAAAGTCGGCAACACCCGAAACCTGTGGCCTAACCCTTTGGGGAGGGAGTGGGTGAAGGTGGGGCTGGCGATTGGGACGAAGTCGTAACAAGGTAGCCGTACCGGAAGGTGCGGCTGGATCACCTCCTTTCTAAGGAGTCTTTTTGGCTGGCTGTTGCATTGGCTGTTGTGGTCGGTGGCGGTCGGCGGACTCGAAAGTGGGCCCGGCATGGTGGTTGATGCTTCTTCGGGGGTGTTGGCCGGGTGTCGGGATTGGCTGGGCTGAAGAACGAACTTCCGCATCCTGTCTTGGAAGAGGGGGTGCGGGCGCGCTGTTGGGTGTCTGAGGATGCAACCGCTGGTTGTGTTCCTGGGTGCCACCCTGACGAAGACCCTGGTGGGCTGTTGATCCTGGATCCGTCTGTTTTCTGGAGGGGTTCGGGTGGTTCTTTCCGGGTGTTGTGGTTGGGTGTGTGGCTGGTGTTTTGATTCGTGGATAGTGTGCGCGAGCATCTTGTATCTGTGGTGGCCAAGTTAGTGTGGCATACGGTGGATGCCTTGGCACCAGGCGCCGATGAAGGA
>NZ_BAAAPC010000067.1:0-651 GCF_039530945.1 Nocardiopsis rhodophaea | reverse complement strand
CAAAAAACTGCCGTGCCTTTGTCGGTAATTCGAGCTTGCTGACAGGACAGGATGTGCAATTGTTATACCGCGCATACATGCACGCTATTACAATTGCCCTGGTCAGGGCTTTGCCCCGACACCCATGTCAGATACGGAGCCATGTTTTATGACAAAACGAAGTGGAAGTAATACGCGCAGGCGGGCTATCAGTCGCCCTGTTCGTCTGACGGCAGAAGAAGACCAGGAAATCAGAAAAAGGGCTGCTGAATGCGGCAAGACCGTTTCCGGTTTTTTACGGGCGGCAGCTCTCGGTAAGAAAGTTAACTCACTGACTGATGATCGGGTACTGAAAGAAGTTATGAGACTGGGGGCGTTACAGAAAAAACTCTTTATCGACGGCAAGCGTGTCGGGGACAGGGAGTATGCGGAGGTGCTGATCGCTATTACGGAGTATCACCGTGCCCTGTTATCCAGGCTTATGGCAGATTAGCTTCCCGGAGAGAAAACTGTCGAAAACTGACGGTATGAACACCGTAAGCTCCCAAAGTGATCACCATTCGCTTTCATGCATAGCTATGCAGCGAGCTGAAAACGATCCTGACGCATCCTTCCTGTTTTTCCGGGGTAAAACATCTCTTTTTGCGGTGTCTGCGTCAGAATCGCGTTCAG
>NZ_BAAAPC010000066.1:0-667 GCF_039530945.1 Nocardiopsis rhodophaea | reverse complement strand
CGGCCTCCCACGTCCTTCATCGGCGCCTGGTGCCAAGGCATCCACCGTATGCCACACTAACTTGGCCACCACAGATACAAGATGCTCGCGCACACTATCCACGAATCAAAACACCAGCCACACACCCAACCACAACACCGCACACAACAAGCAGCCAAACCGGCCACCGACCCCACCACACCAGGCAGAACCAACGACCACCGACCACTCACACAGGTCTTCGTCAGGGTGGCATCCAGGGACCACAACCAACGGTTGCATCCTCAGACACCCAACAGCGCGCCCCCTGGCCTTCCAGCACCAGGGGGAAGTTCGTTCTTCAGCCCAGCCATCCCAGCAGCAACGCCCGGACACAGTCCAGAGCATGCTCCTGGGCCCACTTTCGAGTCCGCCAACCGCCACCGGCCACAACGACCAATGCAACAGCCAGCCACTAAAGACTCCTTAGAAAGGAGGTGATCCAGCCGCACCTTCCGGTACGGCTACCTTGTTACGACTTCGTCCCAATCGCCAGCCCCACCTTCACCCACTCCCTCCCCGAAGGGTTAGGCCACAGGTTTCGGGTGTTGCCGACTTTCATGACGTGACGGGCGGTGTGTACAAGGCCCGGGAACGTATTCACCGCGGCACTGCTGATCCGCGATTACTAGCGACTCCACCTTCATGG
>NZ_BAAAPC010000065.1:0-673 GCF_039530945.1 Nocardiopsis rhodophaea | reverse complement strand
GATCAGTTTGGATCTATTTGGATAACTAAGGGTAAGTTATTGGATCTACTCAAAGGATATGTGGATAACTCATTATGGAATCTATAGAACTTAAGTGCGTAAGGTGCTTTAAAAGGCTTCAGCTCCCCTGGTGCTTCCTCGCTCACTCGCGGGCTTGGCCCTGTCGTTCGGCTGCGGCGAGCACTGGTGGCTCTCTCTGAAAGGCAAAATTTAACCGATCCTCGCAACGGGGATATCTCTCCAGCGAGTGGTGTACGCAGGGGAGAGCATATCGCGTTTCATTTGCCAGGATGGCGCAATTCCTCTACCGGCAAACCATACTTTACCCAGCCCTGAGTTGTTGATCCCGTCCAGAACCCTCATCAGCTCAGCACTGTGAGGGCGTGGCGGGCGTTCGTCAAACAGCTGCAGCTGCGAAACGCCGGAGCCGGTGAAGTCATTCAGCATAACTCCGGCTTTGGCATACCGGTGCCCATCCCTCCAGATACGCTCCAGAGCCATTGTGGCGGCTGCAATGATGTCCCTGGTGTCCTGAGTGGGCGTAAGCAGTTTTTCCGTAGCCACGTTGCCGTAGTAAGGCTCTTTAATGGCGAACGGAGACGTTTTGATGAAAACGGAAATATGCCGGCAATACTGGTGCTCTTTACGCAGTTTTTCAGAGGCCCGCTCTGCG
>NZ_BAAAPC010000064.1:0-705 GCF_039530945.1 Nocardiopsis rhodophaea | reverse complement strand
GAAAGTGGCAGGGGCTGCCGCGCGGCGTGGTGGTGTGCATCACGGCGCTGGTGATTTATGTCCCGCTGTTATTTATTGTGGTGCAGAGTTTTCTCTCGGCACCGTTCTTTTCCCGCTCCAAATCGTGGAGTCTGGAAGCCTTCGCCTTTATTTTTACCGACCCGGATTTTTATCTGGCATTAAGTTCAGGTTTTATTCTGGCCTTTGGCCTGGTGAGTGATGCTACCAACTTGCTGATTTAGTGTATAATGGTGTTTTTGAGGTGCTCCCGTGGCTTCAGTCTCCGTCTGCTGTCCCTCCTGTTCCGCTACTGAAGGCGTGATGCGTAATGGCAAAAGTACTGCCGGGCATCAACGTTATCTCTGCTCTCACTGCCGTAAAACATGGCAGCTCACCTTCACTTATGCCGCTTCTCAGCCCGGTACACACCAGAAAATCATTGATATGGCTATGAACGGCGTCGGTTGCCGTGCCACCGCACGACTAATGGGCGTGGGCCTCAACACCATTTTGCGCCATTTAAAAAACTCAGGCCGCAGTCAGTAACCTCCCGGATACAGCCGGGCAGTGATGTCATTGTCTGTGCGGAGATGGACGAGCAATGGGGCTACGTCGGTGCAAAATCACGTCAGCGCTGGCTGTTTTACGCGTATGACAGGATACGCAGGGCGGTGGTAGCCCACGTTTTCGGTGAACGCACTATGG
>NZ_BAAAPC010000063.1:0-723 GCF_039530945.1 Nocardiopsis rhodophaea | reverse complement strand
TTTCCTAAGTGTGTTGATAGGCAAACATGGTGGGGGTTACTACTCTCGGAGTTAATGATCTTCTTGTGATCCTGTCGTTTCAGTCGTAATCTCTTGCTCTGAAAACGAAAAAACCACCCTGGCAGGTGGTTTTTCGAAGGTTAGTTAATCCTGGCAGATTCTCTAACCGTGGTAACAGTCTTGTGCGAGACATGTCACCAAATACTGTCCTTTCAGTGTAGCCTCAGTTAGGCCGCCACTTCAAGAACTCTCGTTACATCTCTCGCACATCCTGCTTACCAGTGGCCGTTGCCAGTGGCGTTAAGTCGTGTCTTACCGGGTTGGACTCAAGACGATAGTTACCGGATAAGGCGCAGCGGTCGGGCTGAACGGGGGGTTCGTGCATACAGTCCAGCTTGGAGCGAACGACCTACACCGAACCGAGATACCAACAGCGTGAGCTATGAGAAAGCGCCACGCTTCCCGAAGGGAGAAAGGCGGACAGGTATCCGGTAAGCGGCAGGGTCGGAACAGGAGAGCGCACGAGGGAGCTTCCAGGGGGAAACGCCTGGTATCTTTATAGTCCTGTCGGGTTTCGCCACCACTGATTTGAGCGTCAGGTTTCGTGATGCTTGTCAGGGGGGCGGAGCCTATGGAAAAACGGCTTCGCCGCGGCCCTATCGCTTCCCTGTTAAGTCTCTTCCTGGCATCCTCCAGGAAATCTCCGCCCCGTTCGTAAGCCAT
>NZ_BAAAPC010000062.1:0-751 GCF_039530945.1 Nocardiopsis rhodophaea | reverse complement strand
CCGCTGGAAGCCCCACGCCCGACGCATCCAGGAGCGCAACGCCAAGCGGGCGGCGGCCGCCGCCCGCGGGCACCGCCTGCCCGGCACCCCCGAACAGCCCGGCTCGCGGCGCGCCTCCTACGAGCGCCGCGCCTGGCAGAACCTGCAGGCCGCCGAGGCCGAGTGGGACGCCGCGCTGGCCCACACCCGCGCCCACATCCACACCACCGGCGCCGCCACCGCAGGTGAGCGGCCCTCGGCCCCCGACATCGCCATCGCACTCGTGCTGCGCCTGGCCCAGGCCCTCAACCGGCCCCTCCACGTGGTGGCCGATGCCGCCTACTCCAGTCCCGCCCTGGCCGCCCTGCCCGACACCGTCACCTGGACCGTGCGCCTCAAAGCCAACGCCGTCCTGCACCGGCAGCCGACCACCACCACCGCCCACACCCGGTGGGGCACCCCCGGCGAGATCGCCGACCAGGCCGCCTTCACCCCCGCGCAGGACCTGGGCTGCTCGGCCGCGGATGTGGCCTGCTACCGCCAGACCCTGGGCCACACCCCGCTGCGCCTGGTCCTCATCCGCACCCCGCGCACCGCCACCGGCTGCGACGCGGCGCTTTTGACCACCGACACCACCACCCCTGGTGACGGGGTCATCGCCCGCTACCGCGACCGGTGGGCCATCGAGACCTGCTTCCGCGACGCCAAGCAGCACCTGGGCCTGGGCCAGGCCCACAACCGGGTGCCCGCCGCGGTGCGCCGCACCGCCCCG
>NZ_BAAAPC010000061.1:0-769 GCF_039530945.1 Nocardiopsis rhodophaea | reverse complement strand
AGGGCAGTGGTGATCAGCCGGCTCTTGTGCATCCGCAGGCCGGCCAGTGTGGTGCGCAGCATGGTGGGCTCAGGCCTCCAGCTTCACAAGCCGGTCCAGCACGGTCTCGGCGCTGGGGCCATACACCTCGTCGACCAGGCGCCCGTCGCGCAAAAACACCACCCGGTCGGCATAAGAGGCCGCCACCGGGTCGTGGGTGACCATCACGATGGTCTGGTTCAGTTCGCGGGCCGAGTCGCGCAGGAACGCCAGCACCTCGGCGCCGGAGCGCGAGTCGAGGTTGCCGGTGGGCTCGTCGGCGTAGACCACCTCCGGGGCGCCGAGCAGGGCGCGGGCCACGGCCACGCGCTGCTGCTGGCCGCCCGACAGTTTGGAGGGCAGGTGGTCCAGCCGGTCGCCCAGCCCCACGACCTTGACGATGTGGTCGAAGCGGTCGGCATCGACCTGGCGCTTGGCGATCTGGGCGGGCAGCACGATGTTCTGCTCGGCGGTGAGCATGGGCAGCAGGTTGAAGGACTGGAAGATGAAGCCGATGCGGTCGCGCCGCAGCAGGGTGAGCTGCTTGTCCTTGAGCTGGGTGAGGTCGGTGCGGCCGAGGTGGACGGTGCCGGAGGTGGCGGTGTCCAGGCCGGCCAGGGTGTGCATGAGGGTGGACTTGCCCGATCCGGAGGGGCCCATGATCGCGGTGAAGGCGCCGCGGGTGAATTCCACGGTCACGTTGTCCAGGGCCCGGACCGCCGAGTCCCCACTCCCATACACCTTCGACAGC
>NZ_BAAAPC010000060.1:0-779 GCF_039530945.1 Nocardiopsis rhodophaea | reverse complement strand
CAGAAACCTTGTATTTCCCATGAAACGTATCTTTAAAAACCGGATCGCCTAAATGAGCATGCCATAATTTGTTAGCTCTAGCATACTTCTCAATAGCTTCTTTGTTTTCGTAATGATCAGGCACTTTCCACGATGGCGATACTTTGCCAGTCCAAGCTGGATATCCTTTTAAAGGATCGCCAAAGAGATTGTATTTTTCAAAATGCTCAATGAAATCATCGATTTTATCGAGTGTTTTTGCAGAATATCTGGATGTGTAATAAAGGTTGAAGGTCTCAGAGAATGAGACAATATTCAATTGTGGATTTTGCGCGCCTGCTCCGCTGCCCATGCTCTTCTCTGCTCCCGACTTAGACCAGATGGCATTGTAACAGACTTCTCATTCGCTCTGGAAATCAACAGAGACAAGGATACGCCAAAAACCTCAATATCTTTAACAAGATCATGACGTTGTTCGGTTTTCATATCGCTAACTCCGTATCTAATTCAGGCAGGAAAAAATCTTTTCCTCGTTTTCAGAGTAGTGTTTTTTGGTTGCACAATAATGGCGCCAGTGTCACCCTATTCATATGAATATACCATATAATATATACTTTAAATATTTTGGGGCTTAGGAAAATCAATGACTTACTCCGTTAAGAATAAATGGAAAGCTGGCGGTTTGTCTCTTGGCTGGACAGCAGTGCCTACCGTATTGTTTTTTATACAAAACGAGAAAAAGCTAACTTCAGTGGCCTTTAACACACTACTTAACCTGATCGTTCACTGGTGGAGTTTGC
>NZ_BAAAPC010000059.1:0-829 GCF_039530945.1 Nocardiopsis rhodophaea | reverse complement strand
CTCAAGTTTCGGGTTTTTGGGGTGGAGGGGTGAGAGATTGCTTGCCCTGAGGTGAAACGACCCCCGCCCCCTGCAACGCAGGCGCAAAACAAGGGAAGCATCGGCAGTGCCAAAAAAGACCTCGTATGAGGAGCTGCCGATGCTTCCGCCACCGATGCTACCCCCGCCCTGGTCCGCCCTACTCGCCATCTTCCAGACCTGTTTCACCGCGCCCACCTACCGCCTGTTCACCGCGGTGGCCACCGGCGCCATCTGCCAGGTGGGGAAAGTGACCGTCGCCGGCATGCAGCGCGCCTCCGGGCCCGGCCCCGCAGCGCCCCACCACCGGTTCAGCGACTTCTTCGCCCGCAGCCACTGGGACGCCCACCAGCTCGGAGAGCGCCTGGCAGTGTGGATCACCGACCACCTCGTGCCCGACGGCCAGCCCGTCACCGTGGCGGTGGACGACACCCTGCTGGAGCGCTGGGGCCGCAAGGTGTTCGCCCGGATGCTGTCCCACGATGGCGCCGCCCAGCACCCCACTGCCCTGACCTGGGGCAACCGGTTCATCGTCGTGGCCATCACCCTCCGGTTGGGCTGGATCACCCCCACACCCATCGCGCTGCCGGTGCTGGTGGCCCTGCACCGGCCCCGATCCCGCACCAGCGGCGACAAGCGCACCCGCCTGGGCCGGGCCGCCACCGCCCTGGAATCCGCCCACCGCCGCTGGAAGCCCCACGCCCGACGCATCCAGGAGCGCAACGCCAAGCGGGCGGCGGCCGCCGCCCGCGGGCACCGCCTGCCCGGCACCCCCGAACAGCCCGGCTCGCGGCGCGCCTCCTACGAGCGC
>NZ_BAAAPC010000058.1:0-974 GCF_039530945.1 Nocardiopsis rhodophaea | reverse complement strand
CTAGATGACTGAGTCCGATGTCTGAACTGGCTGCGGACATGACGAAGGGTGCCCGATGGTTAAGTTGTGACACGAAACCTGGACACCCTTCTCACCGCACTCTACGTGTTCTGCGACGACCACATCGCCGAACCCCGCAGGATCGGACGCCCGCCCCGGCTGTCGGACGCCGAGCTCTTGTGCCTGGCCATCGCCCAGGTCCTGCTCGGCTTCCCCTCCACCCGGCACTGGATCCGCTTCGCCCGCACCCGGCTGGGCCACCTCTTCGGCTACCTCCCCGGCCAATCCGGCTACAACAAGCGGCTCAACAAAGCCGGGAACCTGATCAGCCGCACCGCCCAGGCCCTGGCCCGCCAGGTCCCCACCTGGGGCGACGACCTGCGCCTGATCGACTCCACCCCGCTGCCCTGCGCGGCCTCCCGCGAGACCGTCAAGCGCTCGCGCCTGGCCGCAGCGGCCGGCTACGGCTACTGCCGGTCCCACTCCCGGTTCTTCTGGGGGTTCCGGCTCTACCTGGTCACCACAGCCGAGGGCATGCCGGTGACCTGGTGCCTGGCCCACCCCGGGATCGGCGAGCGGGAGGTGATGGCCGCGCTGCTGGAACGCGACCACCACCTGGTGCGCGCGGGGCAGGTGATCCTGGCCGACAAGGGATTCGCCGGACGCGAGTTCGAGCGCTTTGTCACCGACCGGCTCGGGGCGCACCTCATTCGGCCCGACCGCAAGGACGAGCCGCCCCGCCACGGCAAGCTCATCCGGGTCCGCCAGTGGATCGAGGCCGTCATCGACACTTTGAAAGGCCAGCTCAGCTTGGAGTCCCATGGCGGGCGCAGCGAGGCGGGGGTGTTCGCCCGCACCGCCCAGCGGCTGCTCGCGATGGCAGCGGCGATCTGGCACAACTGGGAGACCGGAGCACCGGTCAAGCGCTCCCTGATCGCCTACGACCACTAAAGACATCGGACTCAATCATCTAG
>NZ_BAAAPC010000057.1:0-978 GCF_039530945.1 Nocardiopsis rhodophaea | reverse complement strand
CGGCCATCAGGCACAGCGTCGATAAAATCCCCGCGGTAAACGACAGTATAATTACGGTCTTTGCCACCCATGATCTTCACCCCTAAAATACTGTATATTTAAACAGTGTGCGCCGGGAGACCGGTTAGAGATCAAGGGGTGAAAGTCCCCGACCATTGAAGGACCAGCAATCCACAAGGTCCCCGAGTCATGCGTTGCATACCGCGAGGTATGGGGCGAAGCGTTGACAGGGGTGTTGACAGGCCAGCCATTGAGCCACGAAATGTATATTAAATTACCGGGTGCCGACGTTGTACTGTTAACGGAAGGCAACATCATAGGGTGCGATACTGCGAGTGCCACATGGACCCGGCGGGGTCTGAGACCCTGGCATGTCAATACGATCTCTACGCGGGAACCGGGAGATCTCCCCTCTGACCATCTGCCAGTGTCGGAGATGGCCCGCACCGGGAAGACGAGGAGTCATAGCCGGTGATGTACGGAGAGGAGAAGTCGGACTCGCTCATAGTAGCGGCGAAGCAGGCGAACAACCCGAAAGGAGCGGAGTCAGTGGAGCGAAGGAGCGGGGCCAAGGGGAACGCGGAACAGCCACACATGCGCCGGACACAGAGCCGGGAAAGCATGTCACAGAGGCTGTCACGCGTGCGGGAAGCTGCGAAGCAGCGGAAGAAAGAACGGTTTACAGCATTGTTCCACCTGCTGACAGGGGAAGCACTGGAAGCCGCATTCCTCTCCCTGAGCAGGAAAGCGGCCGCCGGAGTGGATGGCATCAGGTGGATGGACTACGCCGGAAACATGAAGAACAACATAACAGATCTGCACCGGAGGCTACATCAGGGCAGCTACAGGGCGCAGCCCGGCAGGCGTCACTACATCCCAAAAGCGGATGGAAAACAACGCCCGCTCGGCATCGCCTCGCTGGAGGACAAGATCGTCCAGTATGCGCTGGTGAAAATCCTGAACGCAGTCTATGAAAAC
>NZ_BAAAPC010000056.1:0-1057 GCF_039530945.1 Nocardiopsis rhodophaea | reverse complement strand
CTAGACGAGTGATTCCTTGTAGGGCTGTTAATGGTCGTATCCGGTGAGTGATCGGAGGACGGGATGGCCCATGCGGTGGTTGTTCCAGACCGCGGCGGTCAACGCGAGAATGCGCTGGCCGACCCGGGCCATCACACCCTGCACGGTGCGTCCACCGTGGGCTTCCAGACCGAGCTGGCCCTTCATTGTGTCGTTGACCGACTCGATGAGCTGGCGTACCGATTTCAGCAGGCCCTCGCCGGGCCGGGCCTTCTCGCGCTTGCGGGAGGGCCGCAGCATCGCGGCCCCCATCTCGCGCAGCCGGGCCTCCAGTGCCCTGGACGCGAACCCCTTGTCGCAGACCAGCACCAGACCCTGGCGGTCGGCGAGCAGCTCGGCGTCGTGCTCGATCATCGCGGCCAGGACCGCCGGCTCGCCGCCGTCGGCCTTGGGGTCGGCCAGCGCCCACAGGATCGGCAGCCCGGCCGGGGTGCACACCAAGAACAGGCGCAGTCCCCAGAAGAACCGCGAGTGGGAAGCGCAGTAGCCGTAGTTCGCCCATCCGGCCAGCTGCGAGCGCTTCACGGCGGGCCGCGACATGGCGCAGGGCACCGGGGTGGAGTCGGCGATCCAGTGGTTGTCGAACCATAGGTGGCTGTCGCGGCCCAGGGCCCGGATGGCGGTGCGGATCAGCGGTTCGGCGGCCCGCAGGCGCTTGTTGTATCCGGGCTGTTTGGGCAGGTGGGGGAAGTGGCCGCGCAGGTGGCACATGGCGTAGCGGATCCAGCGGTGCTCGGAGTGGAACCCGAGCAGGCTTTGGGCCACGGCCAGGGTGACCAGTTCGGAGTCCGACAGCAGGGGGCGGCGGCCCCGGCCGGTGCGGGGCGGGGCCACATGGTCGTCGATGAAGACATAGAGTGCGGTCAGAAGGGCGTTCAGTTGTTGGCTCACACCACGATCTTGGACGCCCTTCGCCCACGTCCGGGTCTCCTTGCCCGATCACGAGGCCGCCGCCCTGCCCTCGGCTACTCAGGGCTTGCGGACGACTACGACGTTTCAAGGAATCACTCGTCTAGGC
>NZ_BAAAPC010000055.1:0-1087 GCF_039530945.1 Nocardiopsis rhodophaea | reverse complement strand
TAGGCCCTGTCTGGAGTTCGGACCACCAGTTCGGTAGATCGCCTGCGCGTCGGGGCCCGGCCTTGATAGATCGTCAGTCATGGCGCGAGGCGATCTCACCGACGAGCAGTGGGCCCTGATCGAGCCCCACCTCCCGATCGCCGCGGTCGGGCCCATCCCTGACCTGCGGAAACACTTCAATGCGGTGATGTGGCGCTTCCGCACCGGCAGCCCCTGGCGCGACCTACCGAGTGAGTTCGGGCCCTGGCAGAGCGCCTACGACCGGTTCCGCATCTGGGTGGGGCAGGGAGCCTTCCAGCAGCTGATGGAGGCGGTGATTGCCGAGGCAGCTGCCTGCGGCGAGACTGACATGGGCCTGGTCAGCGTGGACTCCGCGACGTCCCGGGCCCACCACCACGCCGCCGGGATGATCCTCGATGCGGAGCAGTTGGCGGCCCTGGAGGCGGCCGTCGAGGCCGAAAAGGGGGCACCTCGAAGGAACAAGAGCCGCAAGAGGGACAATCCGGCGCCGACGGCCGCGCTGAACGACGTCGGACCCGCCGACGGCACCGCGCCCGCTTAAAGGCTGCTGAACTGGGGCGTTCCCGGGGCGGGCTGACCAGCAAGATCCATCTGGCGGCCGACCGGCGCTGCCGCCCGCTCGCGTTCGTCCTCACACCCGGACAGGCCGGCGACAGCCCGCAGTTCGTCCCGGTCCTGGAGCGGATCAAGGTGCGCGGGCCGGTCGGACGCCCAAGGACCCGGCCGGACGCGGTGGCCGCCGACAAGGCGTACTCCTCCCGCCGAAACCGCCACTACCTGCGAGGACGCGGGATCCGCGGGGTGATCCCGGAGAAGGTGGACCAGGCCGCCAACCGCAAGAAGCGCGGCTCGCGCGGCGGCCGCCCCGTCAGCCACGACGCGGACTTGTACACCGAGCGCAACACCGTGGAGCGGTGCATCAACCGCCTGCGGAACTGGCGCGGCATAGCGACCCGCTTCGACAAGACCCCGCAGAGCTACGAGGCCGGACTCCACCTGTGTGGTGCGATGCTCTGGCTCCGCAGCATCGCACCACACTCATGATCAAACTCCAGACAGGACCTAG
>NZ_BAAAPC010000054.1:0-1099 GCF_039530945.1 Nocardiopsis rhodophaea | reverse complement strand
CGGAAGCTGTCAAATCAGTTGAGACGTTCTATGCCGCGTGTTCTCCCAGGTCGGAGTTGCTGCCCTCGCCCTCGGGGCGGGGCGGGTTGATGTGGACGGCCTCCGGCAGCGGCGGCGGTAGGGGCACCCATCGGAACCGGTGCGGGCTCGCGGCGTAAGCGCCCTGGAGCACCCGGGTCCGCTCGTGCTGGACCTGGTGGGCGCTGTTGTCGTGCACCGAGGCCGGGGTGTGGAACCCGATCCCCGAATGGCGGTGGCGGTGGTTGTAGTACTCGAAGAACGCCACGCAGAACGCGCGCGCGTCGGTCAGGTTCGCGAACCGTTCCGGGAACGCCGGACAGTACTTGAGCGTTTTGAACTGCGCTTCGGAGAACGGGTTGTCGTTGGAGGTCTTGGGCCGTGAGTGCGAGCGCTCCACGCCCAGGTCAGAGAGAAGGTGCGCGACCTTCTTCGAGGTCATCGACGTGCCCCGATCCGCGTGCACACTGCGGGGCAGTAGCCCGCCGTTGGCCGCGACGGCGTCGGTGATGAACTCGCCGGCCAGAGTGTCGGACTCGCGGAGCTCCACGCGGTGGTGCACGGCCTTGCGGGAGAAGATGTCCAGCATCACATACAGGTCGAAGTACACCCCGGTGGTGGGGCCTTTGAGCTTGGTGATGTCCCAGGACCACACCTGGGACGGTCCATAGGCGGTGAGCTCGGGGCGCGTCCGGGGCGCGTGGCGGGCCTGGGCGCGGCGCTGGCGGACCTGGCCGTGTTCGCGTAGCAGCCGGTACATCGTCGCAACCGAGCACAGGTAGACGCCCTCGTCGAGCAGGGTGGCCCAGACCTGCTCGCAGGATTTGTCGGCGAAGCGGTCGCTGTGCAGGGCGGCGAGCACCGCGTCGCGCTCGGCCGTGCTCAGGCGTGAGGGGTGGGCGCGGCGGGGGCCGTGGGCCGGTGGGGCGGGATTGCGGCGGCGGTGCAGGGTGGCCCGCGAGGTGCCGGTCAGTCGGCAGGCGGCGGCGGTTCCGGTGATGGGTCGCAGTTCCGCGGTGGCCTGTTCGGTCACGTGGCGGGCTTGTCGGGAGAGTCCGCGCTCTCGGAGAGCATGTCCAAG
>NZ_BAAAPC010000053.1:0-1151 GCF_039530945.1 Nocardiopsis rhodophaea | reverse complement strand
TCCCGATATCTCCTCTAAACTGCAAAACACTATACGGGGTCTGACGCTCAGTGGAACGAAAACTCACGTTAAGAAGTCATTTTTCAATATTATTGAAGCATTTATCAGGGTTATTGTCTCATGAGCGGATACATATTTGAATGTATTTAGAAAAAGGCACTGTTGCAAATAGTCGGTGGTGATAAACTTATCATCCCCTTTTGCTGATGGAGCTGCACATGAACCCATTCAAAGGCCGGCATTTTCAGCGTGACATCATTCTGTGGGCCGTACGCTGGTACTGCAAATACGGCATCAGTTACCGTGAGCTGCAGGAGATGCTGGCTGAACGCGGAGTGAATGTCGATCACTCCACGATTTACCGCTGGGTTCAGCGTTATGCGCCTGAAATGGAAAAACGGCTGCGCTGGTACTGGCGTAACCCTTCCGATCTTTGCCCGTGGCACATGGATGAAACCTACGTGAAGGTCAATGGCCGCTGGGCGTATCTGTACCGGGCCGTCGACAGCCGGGGCCGCACTGTCGATTTTTATCTCTCCTCCCGTCGTAACAGCAAAGCTGCATACCGGTTTCTGGGTAAAATCCTCAACAACGTGAAGAAGTGGCAGATCCCGCGATTCATCAACACGGATAAAGCGCCCGCCTATGGTCGCGCGCTTGCTCTGCTCAAACGCGAAGGCCGGTGCCCGTCTGACGTTGAACACCGACAGATTAAGTACCGGAACAACGTGATTGAATGCGATCATGGCAAACTGAAACGGATAATCGGCGCCACGCTGGGATTTAAATCCATGAAGACGGCTTACGCCACCATCAAAGGTATTGAGGTGATGCGTGCACTACGCAAAGGCCAGGCCTCAGCATTTTATTATGGTGATCCCCTGGGCGAAATGCGCCTGGTAAGCAGAGTTTTTGAAATGTAAGGCCTTTGAATAAGACAAAAGGCTGCCTCATCGCTAACTTTGCAACAGTGCCTCTTTACCGACAAGGCATCCGGCAGTTCAACAGATCGGGAAGGGCTGGATTTGCTGAGGATGAAGGTGGAGGAAGGTGATGTCATTCTGGTGAAGAAGCTCGACCGTCTTGGCCGCGACACCGCCGACATGATCCAACTGATAAAAGAGTTTGATGCTCAGGGTGTCGCGGTTCGG
>NZ_BAAAPC010000052.1:0-1205 GCF_039530945.1 Nocardiopsis rhodophaea | reverse complement strand
CCGGCGGGCCGCGTCAAGTGGTGAGTGCAACCATGGCTCACGCCACCGGGTCGGGAGCGATCAGCTCGGCCAGACGCTGGGCCGGGGTATCCCACCCCAGCGTCTGGCGCGGCCGGGTGTTGAGCTCAAACGCCACCCGGTCCAGCCCCTGCTGGCCGATCGCGGAGAAATCGAACTCCCCCTTGGGAAAGTACTGGCGCAACAGCCCGTTGGTATTCTCATTCGACCCCCGCTGCCAGGGCGAATGCGGATCGCAGAAGAACACCGGGCACCCCGAGGCCACCGTGAAGGCCGCATGCCGCGCCATCTCGGTGCCCTGATCCCAGGCCAACGAGCGCAGCAGCGAGGACCGCAGATGCTCCGGAACCCGCTGCGCCGCCGCTGAGAGCGCCGCGGCCACCGCCACCGCCTCGCGCCCCTCGGGCAGCGCACACAGCACCACATACCGGGTCGAGCGTTCCACCAGGGTGGCGATCGCCGATGCCCCGTCCTTGCCGATGAGCAGGTCGCCCTCCCAGTGCCCGGGCACCGCCCGGTCAGCGGCCTCGGCCGGGCGGGCCGAGATATGCAGCCCCTCCACCCAGGGCTTGGCGCCCCGCCCGGCGCGGGCCCCGCGCCCCTGGGGGCGGCGTGCCGCGCGCCGTGTGCGCAGCGCCTCCTGCCCGTGGGCCACCCGTTTGAGCAGCGCGCGCAGGCTGCCCCGGGACTGCACATAGATCGCCTGGTAGATGGTCTCGTGGCTCACGTGCAGCTCCGTTTCGGTGGGAAAGGCGCGTTTGAGCCAGGCCGCGATCTGGGCCGGGGACCACCGGTCGGCCAGGCGGGCCAGCACCAGGGCGCGCAGCAGCCCGGGATGGGCCAGGCGGGCCTGCTTCGGGCGGCGGGCGCGGCCCTCGGTGCGCGCCTGGGCCCAGGAGGCCCGGTAGCCCACCGCGTAGCGGCGCCGCAGCCGGTGGCCCACCGGGTAGTCGTGCATCCGCGGGTTGCGCGCCCCGCGGTGGTGGGCGTGGTTGCGGTCCAGCTCCCGGCCCACGGTAGCGCGGCTGATGCCCAGTGCCTGGGCGATGCGGGCCAGGCTGGCGCCCTGGCCCCACATGTTCTCCAGCACCTGGCGGTGTCCCAGCGTCAAGACGCCCGGTTGGGCCACAATCCACCCCTAGCATTCAGCGACAACACAAGTTGCACTGAACACTAGAAACCACCGC
>NZ_BAAAPC010000051.1:0-1303 GCF_039530945.1 Nocardiopsis rhodophaea | reverse complement strand
TGTTCCGTGCCGGGTGTGATGGAGGCTTTCATTCCTGGGAAGGATGAGAGTCATGTCAGCACCGAGGAAATACCCCGATGAGCTGCGTGAACGCGCCACCCGGATGGCAGTGGACGCCCGTAGGGACCCGGCCACGCGCCCCGGAGCCATCGCACGTGTGGCCGACCAGCTCGGGGTGAACCGCGAGACCCTGCGCAATTGGGTGGGCCAGGCCGAGATCGACGCCGGCGACCGCCCCGGCACCACCACCGACCAGGCCCAGCGTTTGGCCGAACTGGAACGCGAGGTGCGCGAGCTGCGCCGGGCCAACGCGATCCTGCGGTCGGCATCGGCTTTCTTCGCGGCGGAGCTCGACCGCCCGCACACCACGTAGTCGCCTACATCGACGCCCACCGCCAGGAGTTCGGGGTCGAGCCGATCTGCAGGGTGCTGCAGTTCGCCCCGTCCACCTACTACGCCGCCAAGACACGGCCGCCTTCGGTCCGCTCGATCACAGACCGGGCCACCACTGAGGCGATCGCCAAGGCGCACGCCGACAACTACGGGGTCTACGGTGCACGCAAGGTCCATGCCGAGCTCAACCGGCAGGGCCACCGGGTGGCCCGGTGCACTGTCCAAAGGCTGATGAGGGCCGCAGGATTACGAGGGATCACCCGCACCAAGGGGCCGCGCACCACCGTAGCCGCACCGGTCTCGGACATGCGTCCGGACCTGGTGGAACGAGCGTTCACCGCCCGAGCGCCGAACCATTTGTGGGTCGCCGACATCACCTATGTCCGGACTTTTGCCGGGTGGGTGTACGCGGCGTTCGTCATCGACGTGTACTCGCGCCGGGTGGTGGGCTGGCAGCTGTCGAAGTCGCTGCGTACCGAGTTGGCCCTGGACGCGCTGGAGATGGCGGTGTGGAGCCGGGAGCACGTCGGCCGGCGCGTCGACGGCCTGGTCCATCATTCCGACAAGGGGTCGCAGTATCTCGCGGTTCGCTACACCCAGCGCTTGGCCGAGGCGGGGGCGGTGGCCTCGGTCGGCAGCACGGGCGATTCCTATGACAACGCCTTGGCCGAGGCGTTCCACTCGCTGTTCAAGGCCGAGTTGGTCCGTAACCGCGGGCCGTGGCAGAGCATCGACGACCTCAAGATCGCCGTTGCCGAGTACATCGACTGGTTCAACCACCGGCGTCTGCACGGAGAGATCGGACTGGTCCCGCCAGCGGAGTTCGAAGCCGACTTCTACCAGCAGGATTTCGCGTCAGCAGGAGCTGATGCGTTAGTTCAGAGCCTCCAATAAACCCGGTACAAGACAG
>NZ_BAAAPC010000050.1:0-1307 GCF_039530945.1 Nocardiopsis rhodophaea | reverse complement strand
TCTGGCCTACGGCCTGGAAGCGAACCCGAGCTTTATCCGTAAACTAATGGTTCCGCTAAGGAAGGTGCGAACAAGTTCCTGATATGAGATCATCATATTCATCCGGAGCGCATCCCAGAGGGACATCATGAGCCATCAACTCACCTTCGCCGATAGTGAATTCAGCACTAAGCGCCGTCAGACCCGAAAAGAGATTTTCCTCTCCCGCATGGAGCAGATTCTGCCATGGCAGAATATGACCGCTGTCATCGAGCCGTTTTATCCCAAGGCGGGCAATGGCCGACGGCCCTATCCGCTGGAGACCATGCTGCGTATTCACTGCATGCAGCATTGGTACAACCTGAGCGACGGTGCCATGGAAGATGCCCTGTACGAAATCGCCTCCATGCGCCTGTTTGCCCGATTATCCCTGGATAGCGCCCTGCCGGATCGCACCACCATCATGAATTTCCGCCACCTGCTCGAGCAGCATCAACTGGCCCGTCAATTGTTCAAGACCATCAATCGCTGGCTGGCCGAAGCAGGCGTCATGATGACCCAAGGCACTTTGGTGGATGCCACCATCATTGAGGCACCCAGCTCTACCAAGAACAAAGAGCAGCAACGCGATCCGGAGATGCATCAGACCAAGAAAGGCAATCAGTGGCACTTTGGCATGAAGGCCCACATTGGTGTCGATGCCAAGAGTGGCCTGACCCACAGCCTGGTCACCACCGCGGCCAACGAGCATGACCTCAATCAGCTGGGTAATCTGCTTCATGGAGAGGAGCAATTTGTCTCAGCCGATGCCGGCTACCAAGGAGCGCCACAGCGCGAGGAGCTGGCCGAGGTGGATGTGGACTGGCTGATCGCCGAGCGTCCCGGCAAGGTAAAAACCTTGAAGCAGCATCCGCGCAAGAACAAAACGGCCATCAACATCGAATACATGAAAGCCAGCATCCGTGCCAGGGTGGAGCACCCGTTTCGCATCATCAAGCGGCAGTTCGGCTTCGTGAAAGCCAGATACAAAGGGCTGCTGAAAAACGATAACCAACTGGCGATGTTATTCACCCTGGCCAACCTGTTTCGGGTGGACCAAATGATACGTCAGTGGGAGAGATCTCAGTAAAAACCGGAAATAACGCCAGAAATGGTGGAAAAAATAGCCTAAATAGGCTGATTCGATGTGTTTGCGGGAAAAAAATCGGCCCAGATCCGCGAAATTTTAATCAACGAGTCAGCTTGGGAAGAAATGACCTGCTTATTCGCACCTTCCTTAATAGTGCTGGCGCGAAATCTAAACGGTAACAATATTCTTCTGCTCCCCT
>NZ_BAAAPC010000049.1:0-1309 GCF_039530945.1 Nocardiopsis rhodophaea | reverse complement strand
TGGAGTTGCTTCGGTTCGGTAGACGCCTGTGAGCTTGGGTTTTACGCGGCCTCTGCCAGGTCGGACAGACTGCTGTCGGCTGCTGCGGCGTGACGACGTTCATACTCGGCCGGACTGAGCTGGCCGTTGGCCGAATGCCTGCGCCACGGGTTGTAGAACCCCTCGATGTAGGAGAACACCTCCCGCTCGGCATCGGCCCGGGTGGCGAAGGTGGTGCGGTCGATCAGCTCGGTCTCTAGCGAGGCGAAGAAGCTCTCGGTGACGGCGTTGTCGAAGCACGACCCACTGCGCCCGGTCGACGGCGCGATTCCCGCCTCGGCGCAGCGGCGGCCGAAGGCCAGACTCGTGTACTGCGAGCCCTTGTCGGAGTGATGGATGAGCCCCGGGCCGGGGCGGCGGGCGGCCACCGCCATGCCCAGCGCGTCGCACACCAGCTCGGCGCGCATGTGGCCGGTCATCGCCCACCCGACGATGCGCCGGGAGAACAGGTCCATCACCACCGCCAGGTAGAGCCATCCCTGGGCGGTGGGCACGTAGGTGATGTCGGCGGTCCACTTCTCGTTGGGGGCATCGGCGGTGAAGTCGCGGCCGATGAGGTCGGGCGGCGCGGTGGCCATCGCGTCCTGGCGGGTCAGGCCCTTGCGGCCGGTGCGGCGGTGCACGCCCGCCAGGCCCTCGCGGCGCATGAGCCGGGTGATGCGGTTGCGTCCGGCGCGGATGCTGTCGATCTCGCGCAGGTCGGCCTGGATCCTGGGGGCGCCGTAGGTGCCGCGGGAATCCTTGTGGTGGTGGCGGATCCGCTCGGTGAGCGCGGCGTCGGAGCGCTCTCGCGGTCCGGGGCCGTGCTGGGTTCGGTTCTGGTGTTTGTAGTAGCCCTGCCGCGACACACCCAGCAGCCGGGACATCAGGGAGACGGAGTGGCGTGTCTTTTCCTCGTCGATCAGCCGGAACATCACCTGCTGGTCTCCCGGACGAAGAAAGCCGTGGCCTTGCGGAGGATCTCGCGCTCCTCGCGCAGCTGCTTGTTCTCGCGGCGCAGGCGGGCGAGTTCTTCCTTCTCGTCGCTGGTCAGGCCGGGGCGCTGGCCGGCGTCGGTCTGGGCCTGGGCGACCCAGGTGCGGATGGTCTGGGCGCTGGGCTCGAACTCGCGGGCGAGGTCTTCGGGGGTGCGGCCGGAGCGGGCCAGCGAGATGATCTGCTCGCGGTACTCCGGCGGGTAGGCGGGTCGGGTCTTGGGCACGTTGATCTCCTCGTTCAGTGACAAAGTATCCGAAAGCGGACACCTGTCCACCGAACCGAAGCAACATCA
>NZ_BAAAPC010000048.1:0-1420 GCF_039530945.1 Nocardiopsis rhodophaea | reverse complement strand
ACGCCGGTGCCGGATCACTAGTCCCTGCTTTCGCACCTGCTCGACACGTCCGTCTCACAGTCAAGCTCCCTTGTGCACTTACACTCACCACCTGATTGCCAACCAGGCCGAGGGAACCTTTGGGCGCCTCCGTTACCCTTTAGGAGGCAACCGCCCCAGTTAAACTACCCACCAGACACTGTCCCCCACCCGGATCACGGATGCGGGTTAGATGCCCGAAACAGCCAGAGTGGTATTTCACCAACGCCTCCACCACCACTAGCGTGGCGGCTTCACCAGCTCCCACCTATCCTACACAAACCATCCCAAACACCAATGTCAAGCTATAGTGAAGGTCCCGGGGTCTTTCCGTCCTGCTGCGCGAAACGAGCATCTTTACTCGTAGTGCAATTTCACCGGGCCCATGGTTGAGACAGCGGGGAAGTCGTTACGCCATTCGTGCAGGTCGGAACTTACCCGACAAGGAATTTCGCTACCTTAGGATGGTTATAGTTACCACCGCCGTTTACTGGCGCTTAGATTCCCAGCCTCACACCCCGAAAGGCGCTAACCAGTCCTCTTAACGTTCCAGCACCGGGCAGGCGTCAGTCCGTATACAGCGTCTTACGACTTCGCACGGACCTGTGTTTTTAATAAACAGTCGCTTCCCCCTGGTATCTGCGACCCCACCCAGCTCCAGAAGCAACGCTCCTTCACCAGACAGGGCTCCCCTTCTCCCAAAGTTACGGGGACAATTTGCCGAGTTCCTTAACCATGGTTCACCCGAACGCCTCGGTATTCTCTACCAGACCACCTGCGTCGGTTTCGGGTACGGGCCGCCCACACACTCGCTAGAGGCTTTTCTCGACAGCACGGGATCACTCACTTCACCACACACGGCTCGACATCACGCCTCACCCACACAGAGCACGGATTTGCCTATGCTCCGGGCTACACGCTTATCCCGGGACAACCACCGCCCGGTAGAGCTACCCCACTGCGTCACCCCATCACTTACCTACTACCCCATCGGGCCCCACGCCTCCGGCACCACCCTCTCGAAAGAAGACAGCACCATCGGTGGTGGTTAGCATCAAAGGACTCGGTACTGGGCGCGTGTGAACGGGTACGGGAATATCAACCCGTTATCCATCGACTACGCCTGTCGGCCTCGCCTTAGGCCCCGACTCACCCTGGGCGGATTAACCTGCCCCAGGAACCCTTAGTCAATCGGCGCCGGAGTTTCCCACTCCGGTATCGCTACTCATGCCTGCATTCTCACTCGCACACCCTCCACCCCGAGGTCACCCTGGAGCTTCACCGGACGCACGACGCTCCCCTACCAACCCACGGCATAACCGCAGGCTCCACAGCTTCGGCGGTGTGCTTCAGCCCCGCTACATTATCGGCGCAGAATCACTTGACCAGTGAGCTATTACGC
>NZ_BAAAPC010000047.1:0-1459 GCF_039530945.1 Nocardiopsis rhodophaea | reverse complement strand
GGTTGGGTGTTTGGCCTTTGATGGAGAGTTTGATCCTGGCTCAGGACGAACGCTGGCGGCGTGCTTAACACATGCAAGTCGAGCGGTAAGGCCCCTTCGGGGGTACACGAGCGGCGAACGGGTGAGTAACACGTGAGCAACCTGCCCCTGACTCTGGGATAAGCCGTGGAAACGCGGTCTAATACCGGATACGACGCCTCACGGCATGGTGGGGTGTGGAAAGTTGTGTCGGTTGGGGATGGGCTCGCGGCCTATCAGCTTGTTGGTGGGGTGATGGCCTACCAAGGCGATTACGGGTAGCCGGCCTGAGAGGGCGACCGGCCACACTGGGACTGAGACACGGCCCAGACTCCTGCGGGAGGCAGCAGTGGGGAATATTGCGCAATGGGCGGAAGCCTGACGCAGCGACGCCGCGTGGGGGATGACGGCCTTCGGGTTGTAAACCTCTTTTACCACTCACGCAGGCCCCGGGTGTTCTCGGGGTTGACGGTAGGTGGGGAATAAGGACCGGCTAACTACGTGCCAGCAGCCGCGGTAATACGTAGGGTCCGAGCGTTGTCCGGAATTATTGGGCGTAAAGAGCTCGTAGGCGGTGTGTCGCGTCTGCTGTGAAAGGCTGGGGCTTAACCCTGGTTTTGCAGTGGATACGGGCATGCTAGAGGTAGGTAGGGGAGACTGGAATTCCTGGTGTAGCGGTGAAATGCGCAGATATCAGGAGGAACACCGGTGGCGAAGGCGGGTCTCTGGGCCTTACCTGACGCTGAGGAGCGAAAGCGTGGGGAGCGAACAGGATTAGATACCCTGGTAGTCCACGCCGTAAACGTTGGGCGCTAGGTGTGGGGGCTTTCCACGGTTCCCGTGCCGTAGCTAACGCATTAAGCGCCCCGCCTGGGGAGTACGGCCGCAAGGCTAAAACTCAAAGGAATTGACGGGGGCCCGCACAAGCGGCGGAGCATGTTGCTTAATTCGACGCAACGCGAAGAACCTTACCAAGGTTTGACATCGCCGGTAATCCATCGGAGACGGTGGGTCCTTTTGGGATCGGTGACAGGTGGTGCATGGCTGTCGTCAGCTCGTGTCGTGAGATGTTGGGTTAAGTCCCGCAACGAGCGCAACCCTTGTTCCATGTTGCCAGCACGTGGTGGTGGGGACTCATGGGAGACTGCCGGGGTCAACTCGGAGGAAGGTGGGGATGACGTCAAGTCATCATGCCCCTTATGTCTTGGGCTGCAAACATGCTACAATGGCCGGTACAGTGGGCGTGCGATGCCGTAAGGTGGAGCGAATCCCTAAAAGCCGGTCTCAGTTCGGATTGGGGTCTGCAACTCGACCCCATGAAGGTGGAGTCGCTAGTAATCGCGGATCAGCAGTGCCGCGGTGAATACGTTCCCGGGCCTTGTACACACCGCCCGTCACGTCATGAAAGTCGGCAACACCCGAAACCTGTGGCCTAACCCTT
>NZ_BAAAPC010000046.1:0-1588 GCF_039530945.1 Nocardiopsis rhodophaea | reverse complement strand
CTAGCTTGTTGTTTTACCTGCTTGCTTGTGTCCAGGGCGGCTTGTAGTGCCCGTTTTGTTCTTCTTCGGGACGCCGTAGCGGGGTGCGGGACGCTTGTTCGGGCTCCCCGCAGGGCGCCCGGGACCCGGCCGGGAGGATTCCGGCGCACCGGCGGGCCGGTGCAGACCCGCGTGGATGCCGCGAAACCCCCGGCGTATGCGAGCGGGAGTCATCCGGCCCGGCGCAGCGGGACGCTGCCAGGGCAGCCGCACCTCGCGGACGACCCCTCGGGCCAGGCGCAACTGGGCATAGGCCGCGACCACGATCCAGCTCCACCGGTCGGCCGCGGCCGGGTCCCGCAGCCGGGGCGCGTTCCACCCCAGCTGCTGCTTGAGGAAGCGGAAGGTGTGCTCGATGTCGAAGCGGCGCAGGTAGGACTGCCAGAGCCGGTCCACCTCGCCGGGGGCGAGTCCGGTGGCCGAGGACCACAGCCACAGCGGCTGCGGGGCCCGGCGGCTGGGCAGGGCCTCCACCTCCAACAAGACCAGGGTGCCCTCGATCACCGGCAGGGCGCCGGGATGGTCGGCCCAGGCCGAACGGTGCGTCAGGCGGGGGTGCAGCCGGTCCCAGCCTCGGGCGGCGGCCGCACCGTAGCGCCGCGTGCGGGTGGCCGTGCTCGCGTCGGGTTCGGGCCAGGACGAGGGATCGGCCAGGTGGAAGGGCGCCCCGTGCTTGGCCGGGCGCCCCGTCGCGTCGGACCGGCGCTCGGGCGCGGGCAAGCACAGCACCCGATCGGAGCGCAGCCGCCCCAGCACCTCAACGGGCAGGTCGGCCAGGAGGAAGGCCAGGCGGAAAGGGTCGTAACCGGCGTCGGCCACCACCAGGATGTCGGGATCGCCCGGCCGGTGGTGTCCGGCGGCGGCCAGCCGGTCGACCAGGCCGCGGACCTGCTCGGCGGTGGCCGCGGTCGCGTCCTGGCCCGGGGACAGGCGCCGGAGGTCCAGGGGCACGGTCCACGAGGTGGAGCCTTCCTCCAGGGCGGCGATCACCGAGTAGGGCCAGCCGGGGACCATCTCGGCCTGGCCGGTGCCGCGCCCGTAGGTGTGGCACCAGGAGCGCTGCGGGCTGGTCCAGGCGTCGGGGCGCAGCCACGGGGAGACGTCGGCGGCCAGCACGATGCGCCCGCCCGCGGCGCGGGGCAGTGGGAGCGCGGCCAGGCTCCAGCGCAGCCGGGCGATATCGATGCGGCCGTGGTTGATGGCGGCGTAGGTCGAGCCGTGGCCGCGGCGGTGTTCGGGTTCCAGGGAGAGCTGGGCCAGGTGGTGGACGGGGCCGGGGGCGCAGGTGAGGGCGTCGCACAGATCGAACAGGGCGTCTGCTCGCGCGGTCAGGCAGGCGTAGAGCTCCGTGCGGAATCGGGACAATGCCGACAGTGGCTCGACAGGGGTGTGGTTGTGCAGCAGACTCACCTACGCGGCCTTGGGTTTGATCGTTGGCGTCTCGACAGCGCACATGATCGTCCCAAGGCCGCTCTGTTGTCTGGGGAACGAGGAAACCCGTGGCCGGAACGGTGTTCGAGCCACGGGCTGAGGTTAAACAACAAGCTAG
>NZ_BAAAPC010000045.1:0-2309 GCF_039530945.1 Nocardiopsis rhodophaea | reverse complement strand
CGTCCCACACCTTCTCGTGCAGACACCCCGCAGCAGCAGCACCGAAGTCCTCGGCAGTGGCATTCCACCCACGCACCACGGTGTCGTACTCCTCCACCGACAACAGAGGGATCCGCCCAACCTCCTGATCGGCATCGGCGATCATGCCCTTGAGTAGCACCTCGAAGTGATCGAGGAACCGATCCACCGCTTCGGCGGCGAGTCGGTCTGGATCATGGCGCGTGCGGAGGATCAGGTGGTCGCGTGGTTCGATCACGAGCGCCAGCAGGTAGTTGGTCTGCTCATAGGCGCGGTAGTCCGAGACCCGCAAGTCACGATCGATCTGGAAGACCTCGTCATCGAGCAAATAGTTCTCCACCACGAGGATGTGGTCGAACAGCGAGGTGCTTGCCAGGGCGTCGCTCCACTCCTGAACCTTGGCGAGAGGGGTGTTCTCGTACTGGCGGCGCTCCGTCTCGGTTTCCTGGAGGCTGCGCAGCCAGTCCACGACCCGCCGTTCCTCCGCAACGTGGACCCGGGCGGGGAGCGTGTTGATGAAAAGGCCGACCATCCGCTCCACATCGGGGATCTCAGCGGGGCGGCCGGCCGAGGTGACCCCGAAGACCAGGTCGTCCTTGCCGGAGTACCGGGACAGCAGCAGCGACCAGACTCCCATCAGCACGGTGTTCAGGGTCAGTCCGTGCTCGCGCGCGAACGTGCGGACGCGGTCGGACAGCTCCTGCGGAAGTTCGGCCGTGGCCTCGGCAGCCTCGGGGCGGCGCGTGACGAGGGCGGCGGCCTGTTCGTTGCCGAGCCTCGTCGGCTCGGTGAACCCGGCCAGGTGGGAGCGCCAATACGTTTCGGCCCGCCCCAGGTCCTGCTCCTCCAACCAGGCCACGTAGTCCCGGTACGGCGGTGCCATCGAAACGGCGGGCTGCCCACCGCTGAGCATGGCCCGGTAAACGCCGAAGAAGTCATCCAGCACCAGCGACGCGCTCCACCCGTCCAGCAACACGTGGTGGTGCGACCAGAGGAATTCCCAGGTGTTGTCGGCCACGCGGATCAGGTGGAGCCGCATGAGTGGCGGGGCGGAAAGGTCGAACCCGGCCGTGCGGTCCTCGCGCAACAGGACCGCGATCCTGTCGTCGGCGTTCTCGACGGCTGTCCAGTCCAGCACCTCGATCGGTGCGTCGACCTCCGGGTGCACCACCTGGTGTGGGGTGGCCAAGCCCGTCCAAGCGAGCGCGGTGCGCAGCGCCGGGTGGCGTCGCACGGTCCGCTGCCACGCATCCCGCAGGCGAGGGACGTCTAGGTGCCCGGTCAGTAGGAGCCGGATCTGCTCCGTGTAGACCCCGGAATCGGGGGCAGCGAGGGTGTGGAACAGCAGCCCGCGCTGCATAGGGGTGGCAGGGAGCAGATCCTCTGCGGAGCCGTGGTCCGCACCGATCCGATCGAGCTCGGTGCTGTCGAGGTGAGCCAGGGGGAAGTCGGAGGGAACGAGCGTGCGAGCCACCTCGTGGCAGTCCGGTGAGGTCAGCTCGATGAGATACCGGCGAACGCCGTCGAGCAGCTCCTCGGCGGTGGTGCCACTAAGCCCGCCTGGGTCGTGTTCGAGATCGACCACCATCTGGTCCTGGTAGAGACCGGCGTTGATCTCGATCGCGTGGTGCCGCCTGTTCTCCAGAGAATAGGCGGCGTCGGTCTGCCCCTCGTCAAAGCGCAGGGCGAAGGCGTCACCGGACTGGTCGATGTGGCCGAGGTAGTTGAACAGGACTGGGGCATCGGGGGTATCGGGCAGTAGGTCGGTGTAGGCCCGCAACAGGCCGTAGCCGATCCCGTTGTCCGGGGCTTCCCGCAGGGCTTCCTTCACCACCCGGACGGCCTCAGCGGTGCTGGTCCTGCCGACGTTGAGGGGGACGGGGCGGAGCGCGGTGAACCAGCCGACGGTCCGGGCCGTGTTGACATCGTCAAACAAGCGTTCTCGGCCGTGACCCTCCACGTCGACGGTGATGGCGTCCTGGCCGGCCCAGCAGGTCAGAGCCTGGGCACAGGCGGTCAGAACCAGTTCGTCGGGCCGGGCCCTCATCTCCTGTGCCGCCTGGAGCAACTCCGCCGTCGTATCGGCGGGCAGGGTAAGACGGTGAGTGCGGGCGGTGTCGTGGATGTTGTGGTCGACGGGCAACGGGCTGATGGAGGCGGCGACCCGCTCCCAGTAGTCGGCCTGGCCCGTGACGTGCTCGCTGTGGGCGTGCTCGGCCAGGCGTTGGGTCCAGCCGGCGAAGGAGGTGGTCTTCGCAGGAAGGTCCCCGCCCTCCAGGTAGAGGCGTTCG
>NZ_BAAAPC010000044.1:0-2895 GCF_039530945.1 Nocardiopsis rhodophaea | reverse complement strand
GGTTGGTAGTGGTCCAGCCCGGTCTCGTTCTTGGCGGCCTGGAAGCATTCCTCGATCGCCCACCGGGACGCGGCCACCCGTGCCAGTTCTTCAAGCGGGGTGTGTTCATCGGCGAAGCAGATGTAGTAGGCCGTCTCATCGGGGTCGGTGATGCTTCTGCGGGCCAGCAGCCAGCGCCCTTTGCCTTCCTCGCGCCAGGGGCGGATATCGGCCCGCGCCCAGTCGTAGACGCGCGGCCCGTGGGCGCCATCGCCGCAGCTGAGCCGCTCCCATGCCTGCTCGGGTATCGCGGCGATCAACCGGTGGGCGCGTTCTTGGCCCAGGTTCATCGTGATGACCATCTGGGACTTGGGAACCGCGACCACATGACGGATGCCGTGGGCTTCCATCCATAGCCGAAGGCGGCTCACCTGGCCGTAGGCCTCGTCTGCGGTGACCCATCCGAAAGGGATGCCGGATTCCACGGCCCGCTGCAGCATCGCGTGGGCGAGTTCGTTCTTGGTCGCGAAGTCGATATCGTCGCCGATTCCCGCGGCCCGGCACCGGTCGCGGTCTTCAGCCCATGCTTTGGGCACGTACAGCTCCCGATCGATCAGTGCCCGCCCGTGAACGCCGGCATAGGCCAAGAACACGCCGATCTGGCAGTTCTCGATCCGGCCCGCGGTGCCGGAGTACTGGCGGGCCACCCCCGCCGACTTCGTGCCCTTCTTCAAAAAGCCGGTGTCGTCCAGGATGAGCACCCCGTGGTCGGCATCGCCCAGGGCTTGTGCGGCCAGGTCGCGGATGTCATCGCGCAGCCCGTCGGTGTCCCAGGCATAGAAGTTGAGCAGGCGCTGGAGGCGTTGGGGGCCGTGCTCGCCGATCATCTCGGCCAGGGTCCAGCCGTTCTTGCGTTCCAGTTCGCTGAGGAGTCCGCGCAGGTAGGAGGCAGCCTGGCGGCGGGACTCCACGCGGGGGAAGCGGTGGGCGAAGCAGGCGAGGAAATCGGAGAACTCCCGCGACCAGGTTTCCAGTTCAGTGGGGGGCACACACGGTTGCCTACCGTGTGTGCCCCCCACATCGCAACCTGTCGTTGCAGTACTAAACCAATGTTTCCCGGAAACCTTCGGGACCTTATAGGGCTATTGGGTCCGCCGGAAGGGCCCACGGGCCCAAAAAGTGCCTCTGTGGGCCCAAGAGGGGTGTATGACCTGATCTTTAGTGCTGTGGCCGGACGTGGTTCCTAGAGTGGGTCTCTCATGGAGGGTGGACGCGTGGCAGCACTTCCTGACTTTTATCAACTGCGGCAGTGTTGGCTGAGTGCGAGACTTTGACCTGGGATTTTGTCGTCTGGGGTGGATGAACCTGCACACTAAACGAGCCTTCTAGGCTGGGCGCATGGCCTATGCCCACACGGTGAAGACGGCCTCGGGCCCGACAGCGGTGCAGATCATGCACTCCGCACCCCGCGGCTCGCGGACATCGAGCACCTCGGCTCAGCCCACGACGAGGAAGAGCTCGAAGCGCTCAAAGCAGCCGCGCGGCAGCCTATGGCCACCGGGCAGGGCGAGCTCGACCCGGGCATCGGCAACGCGTCGGGGGGCGGCGGGAGGTCACGGCGGGCCGCTTCCGATCACCTCTTCGCGCATGGGGCACCTGTGAGACGGGCCCGCGGGCCTAGGAAGTGCTCGGGTTCGACCGCGCAACCGACGCAGACGCGGTGTTTAGGGCCCTGGTGCTGGCGCGGGTCATCGAACCCACCAGCAAGCTCGACTCGCTGTGGGTCCTGCAGGAGGCGGGGATCAGCCCGCCGTCGCATCCGACGGTGAACCGCCGCCGGTCCATCTTCGCGACCGAAGCGTGGCGGCAACGGCTGGCCGCGGCATGCGCCCGGCACACCGGGCTGGGCCCGGCCAGCCTCGTCCTCTACCACGATTCCACGCTGGACTTCCAGACCGATGCGGGCAACGGTTTCCGCGAGCCCGGCTTCTCCACGGAACGCCGTCTGGAGCCGCAGATCACCATCGGGCTGCTCACCGACGCCTCGGGGTTCCCGCTGATGGTCAACGCGTTCGAGGGCAACAAGGCCGAGACCACGACGATGCTGCCGGTCATCCAGGCGTTCATGGCCACCCACCGGCTGCCCGACGTGACGGTCGTGGCGGACGCGGGCATGATCTCGCAAGCCAACAAGCGGGCCATCGACGAAGCGGGGCTGTCGTTCATCCTGGGCATGCGCATCCCTGAGGTCCCCTACACGGTCGCCCAGTGGCGCCGCGACCACCCCGACCAGGACATCCCCGACGGGCACATCTTCACCCAGCCCTGGCCCGCCGGCCCCACCGGCAACCGCCGTGACCAGATCATCTACTACCAGTACCGCCGTGATCGCGCGCGGCGCACCCTGCGCGGCATCGAGGAGCAGGTCGCCAGAGCCGCCAAGGCGGTGGCCGGGAGCGTCCCCATCAAGCGGAACCGGTTCATCGCTCTGTCCGGCGGCACAGGGAAAGTCAACCGGACCCTGGAGGCCAAGGCCCGGGCGCTGGCCGGACTCAAGGGATACACCACCAACCTCCAGGCCACCGCCGAGTTCGTGATCGGCGCCTACCCCCGGCTGTTTTAGATCGAGACATCGTTTCGCATGTCCAAGCACGATCTGAAGGCGCGCCCCGTCTACCACCGCAAACGCGACTCGATCGAAGCGCATCTGACGATCGTGTTCGCCGCGCTGGCCGTGGGCCGCTGGATCGAAGAGCGCACCGGCTGGCCGATCACGAAGTTCGTCCGCACCGCCCGCCGCTACCGAACGATCGAGATCCAGGCCGGAGGGCACACCCTTACCGCCGCAGACCCTCTACCTGACGGCCTCCGCAGCGCGCTCGGTCGCACCCATAGCAGTGCGGGTGCGCACTAACT
>NZ_BAAAPC010000043.1:0-3296 GCF_039530945.1 Nocardiopsis rhodophaea | reverse complement strand
CAGCGAGATGATCTGCTCGCGGTACTCCGGCGGGTAGGCGGGTCGGGTCTTGGGCACGTTGATCTCCTCGTTCAGTGACAAAGTATCCGAAAGCGGACACCTGTCCACCGAACCGAAGCAACATCACGATGGAGACCCCGTGGTCCTCTTCACCGTCGAGGTGGCGAACGCCAACGCAAGCGACGCGCAGCCGATGAGCGGACTGACAGTGAAGTGTCGGGTGGGCGAAGACGCGGAGCAGGCAGGAAGCCGTCCCTCGCAGCTCATCCCGGAACAGGCCCCCTGGCCGGGACTGGATGAGGCCGTACCCCCGAGCACCACGGCCAGGGCCACCTACGCCTGCCCCATGCTGCCCCAGGAGAACTACCTCCAGGTCGAGGTCAATTTCTCTAACGTGCACAATCGGCGGGAGGCTATGACGTTCTCCGGAAGCGTGTCCCGCGACGGAGCTAGTACCGAGCTCGCCACGCCTCGGCCCTGAGGAACCCTGGGGAAACGTAAGTCACGAGGTACCGCCACCGACGGAGGTGTGGGGCGACGAAGCCGGGGCTGCGCCGCCGATGCCTCTCCGATCAGGCGCTGTGGCAGGAACGCGCCCGATCACCCGTTCCTCCTGTCGTCGCATGCGTGAATCAGCCGAGGCCCGAGCCCCTGCGCAGGCCGACCACAGCCAGGACTCTCGGGACGCCGACCCCAATGCCACGATCCGCACCCCCGCCGCGGCAGCGTTCGGCCCGGTGAACGGGCACTCGCCCCAGGTCTCAGCCGCGGCGCCGCGCTGCTCCTCATCCGTACTGCGCAATGGGCAGCCGACCACTGACCTTTGGGGCAGCGCCCCATTGACGAGTCCGTAGCCGATCGCGTCATCCAATTCGCCGTGAGCAGGATGCCGGATCTGCGGGTGTATTTGCTGTTCGCGTTCCAAGTCGGCTATGGGATGCTGAGCCTCTACATGCGCCAGACCGAGGCAGGCGCCTCCGAATCGGCCGTCCGGGCCTCGCCGAAGCCTTCCTCCGACGCCCGCTGTACGTACAGTCCTTCTCCCAACCACGTGGCGACGTGCAAGGTACAGGCGCCTGACCTAACGCATCGCCGATAACCGCTTGGCCACGGGGCCGGGCCCCATAGCATGCCCTGTGTGTTCGCTATCGGGCAGGTTTCGACGTACGAGCGAAGAGGAAAGCCTGCGGGACCCTTTCAGTCCCGTCAGGATCCCGCAACAGCTTCGCCCCCACGGCGATCCCGGTCTCACCCAACATCCCAACGATCCGGTCGGGCGCCCAACGCCGAAAGTCAAGGGACACCTGATGGCCAAACGGGTCCGCGATGTGCAGGGGTTCCTCACCAACCTGAAAAGCGAGCAGAAGGTGGCCGCCTGGAACCAGGACACGATCGAACTCGGCGAACACCTTTGACAGCTCGCCGGCTGGGGTGTGGATGATGGAGTACCAGGCGACAATCCCGCCGAGGGAGCTGTCCGGCATATCCAGTGCCGTCATCGATCCTTCGTCGAAGCGCAGGCTAGGATGCGTCCGCCGTGCGATCGCCACCATCTCAGGCGACAGGTCGACACCGAAGACATCGGTCAGCCCCAGCTCGCGCAGATACGCCGTCACGTGGCCGGGCCCACACCCGACGTCTGCCACTGGTCCGCCCTCGGCAGCGCCCACACGCTCTGCAAAGGCCGAGAGCATCGCCCTATCCAGCGGCTTCGGCGCCAGTTCGTTCTGAGAGAGCTCGGCGTAGTCTGCCGCCACCGCGTCATAGAAGGCGCGGGTGGTAGAGAGGAAAGACGATTCGGTCACGAGGCGGCACTATACACGGCGCTTGTTTGGCGACGATCAGCCTGGAGCAGACGGGGATGCTGCCTCCGGGCATTACCGGAACAGCGGCAATATAAGAGGCCATAAAGATCTGCTGCCTACGTCTGCACCGGAATCCACCCGACTCGCTAGACCGGGCTCCTAGAGACTCGAAGGCCGGTCACCCGCTGTCCTACCGAGCTGCAGCCCGACACTCGTTGCCTGACACACTGCGGCTGGCTATCGATTGTCCGAGGCCATGGGTTTAGCCCGCCGGGCCTCTCACCCCGGCGGGTCCGCCACACACGAGCTACGGCGACTCCGGATCCGAGTTCGGGTCGCTACCGCCGGTGTCCTCAGCGGGTGGGCGGGCACCCCGCTTGGGCCGACCACCCGGATCTCCCGCTACCCGCCCAGGCCCCGGCGCCCGCCCCGGCGGTGGGGGCGGTGCTGGTGGTGGGGGTGGGGGCGTGGGCTTCCCGCCAGGCCGGGGCCCCCAGCCCCGCTCCCGCGCCCGACGATGCTCTTTCTCCAAATTATGGAACCGGCACAACGGCTGGGCGTTGGACAAGTCCGAGCGGCCCCCGTCCCACCACGCCACCTTGTGATCCACCTGGCACCACGCGATCGGCCGATCACACCCGCCCTCCCACGCACACCCCTGGCGCCGCGCCATCAACGCCGCCCGCACCGCCGGACCGAACAACCGCCGCGAGCGCCCCACATCCACCACCCGCCCATCGACCGGGTCGACCACCACCCGCCGCAGCGCGCAATCACCCGCCTGCGCCCGCACCGCCGAAGCCGGCCACAAGGTGCCATACTCACTCACCCCCGGAGCGGCCCCCCGCTGGCCCCGCAACAGATCCAGCCCCACCACCACCGCAACCGGGGCGGCCCCCGCCCGGCGGCCCGGCGCCTGGTCGGCCGGAAGCTCCACCACCGTCTGGCACATCTCCACCAGCGCATCATGCGTGCGCTGATAGGAAGTGCGCTCCTCACCATGCCTGCCCGGCGGGGCCAAAAACGCATCCAGCGCGTTGCGCAGCACATCCCCGCTGGCCTCATCCCCCCAGGCCTCCAGATGGAAGGAGTCATCCATCCCCCGGGTCAACCGGGCCCCCCGCCCCGCATAGCGGTCCTGGTACTCCTTCTCCTGGCGGGCCGGATCCAGCGTGTAGCGCAACCGCCGCCCCGCCTGATCCAGCCCCCGCACCGTCACCGCGGGCTGTGCGGCCAGCCCCAGCAGCGGCCCTTCGGCGGCATGCACAAACCCCGCCGCCTCCGGCCACACCCCCACCGACCGGCACGCCAGCCCCTCATTCACCCAGTGGCTGATGCGCTCCAGCTTCGCTAGGGAGATCTCGCCGTGGGCGTGGGCCTGCTCGGACTCCTCCAGGTGCGGGCTGCGGTGGGCCAGTTCCGCTATCTGGCGCGCCTCGCCCGGAGACCGGTCGGCGACATGCTGCAACCAGTGCGACAACCGGAACTGGC
>NZ_BAAAPC010000042.1:0-4000 GCF_039530945.1 Nocardiopsis rhodophaea | reverse complement strand
TTCCCGCTGGTGGGGTCCATGTCGGTCAGGCTCATCGTCACTGCGGTGCAGGTCCTTGTCTCGCCCTTGATGTTCTAGTTAAGACTGATTCGTCCTGTATGTCTCAAACGAGCCTGACAGATAGGGTTCTCGCGCTCATGGCAAGAGAAGGGTTGCCAGATCCTCAATGGATGTGTAGACGCCTGGGCCGCACTTAAGAAGTAGCCCGGCCTTCGCCCATCGAGAGAGCTGCCGGTACATACTGCCCAGGGTGATATCGCCCAGATGGTGAGCGATCTCCCGAGCTTTCCAATGGCGGCCGGGGTCCGCTTTGAGCAGGGCAAGCACGTGTTCGCGGCGTCGCTCCACTCGGGCGGAGTGCCGATCGTCCCGGGACACGTCAGGCAGCGCACGCTCCTGGAGGGCGGGTTGGAGGACCGTGATGGCCAGGCCGGTGACGGCACAGCTCGTATCAGGCCTTCCGTCGTCTTGGCGCTCGCCGTACCGGGAGATCGGCGACTTGACCTTCCGGGTGCTGACCCGCCGCCGTCGAGCGGGAAGCAGGGCGGCCAGGACCCGCTGCCCGATGGGACCGACCCAGTCGACAGCCGTGGTGACGACGTCGGAGGCCTGGACCACGTGCTCGCGTGCAGCCTGAAGGGCCACGGTGAAGGAGCAACGGTCGGGATCGGTACCCGAACGGGACTCCGCGGCATCGACCATCACCATCCGCAACGCCTGGTAGAGGGTCAGCAGGGCCCACATCTCCTGCTCCACACCCACGGGGTCGCCTGAGCGCAGCAGGCGGCCGCCCATGAGCGTGTGCCGCAGCGCGGAGTACGCCGACTCGTGCTCCCACCGCTGGTGATACAGGCTGACCAGGGCGGTGGCCGGATGCCTGCGAGCGTCGGTCAAGGTCGTGACCAGCCGGTAGGGGCCGGTGAAGACCGTGCCGCCGGCGCAGATCATTGTCACGTGCGCGTCGATGATCCGGACCCGGACCTGCCCGATGGCCGACAGGTAGGAGCCGTCAGCCAGACGAGACAGGACCGGGGTACGCCGGTTGGCGCGCAGCCCTTTCCAGAACCTGGGCCCCGGCGCTGGTAACCGCGGCAAGGAAATCGCTGCCGTCGAACCCCTTGTCCCAGAGCACGAGCATGCCCGCATCCAGCAGGTGCAGCAGCCGCCCGGCGTAGCTCGTCTCGCCTTGGGCGGTGGGGCCGAAGACCGAGCCGATCAGGGCCCGGGTTCCGGTCTCCACGAGTGTCGTCAGCTCGAGCATGGGATAGCCGTTGTGGGCGGACCTGCTGAGCCATGCCCGGTTGCGCTCGGTGTCGGGGACCTCCTGCGAGGCGCATCCGTCGAAGGACACGGTCCGGTAGGGCTCGAACCGCACGCCCTGACTGGTGGGCTGGGCCAGTGGACCGGACAGCACCTGCCCGCCACCGAGGAGGTCAAGCGGCGCATCACCGCAGGGGCCCAGCTGCGGGGCGAGGTGCCCACCGTCGCCGAATGGCTCGCAGAGTGGCTCGAGTCCAAGACCGGCCTGGCCCCGGCCACCCGGCGCTCCTACACCGGCCACATCACCAACTACCTCACCCCGCACCTGGGACAGGTGGGTCCTCGACAGGCTCCAGGTCGGCCACCTGCAGGCCATGTTCGAAGCGATCGAGGAGCACACCACCCACATCCGCACCTGCCGCGACTCCGACGACCTAAAGGTGCGGGCCTCGGTGCGCGGACAGCGCATCGTCTCGCTGACCACCAAGCACCACATTCGCGCCACCCTCCGCTCGGCCCTGACCGCCGCGATCGCCCGCCCCGACCTTCCCGTCCAGGTCAACGCCGCCTCGCACCTGCACCTACCCTCGGCCCCGCGCGCCAAGCCCGCCGTGTGGACGCCCGACCGCGTCGCCCACTACAAGGCGACCGGCCAGGTGCCCTCATCCGTGATGGTCTGGACGCCCGAGCAGACCGCCCACTTCCTCGACCGCGCGGGCTGGGACCGCCTCTATGCGCTGTTCCACCTGATCGCGATGAAGGGCCTGCGCCGCGGCGAGGCCGTCGGGCTGGAATAGAACGCCGCCGAGGCCACCGCCGCCATGATCCCGCTCAAAAACCGCAAGACGGACACCATGAACGACCGGTAATCCGGGGTACCCGGGGCCCGTCAGGACGCGCAGGACCGCCCTGACGGGCCCCTGCGGGGCTCCCGGCCCGGGCAAAGGCCGGCATGGCCCGGCGGGGGCGTCCACGGGCCTACAGGCCCGGCGGACACGGGCACCACCCGGCGGCGGACCAGGGCCGTGGCCCAGGCAATGAGCACGCCGTCGACATCGGAGCACACCAGGAGCCCACACACGACGAAACCCCAGGCCCGGACCGGCGTGAAAACCGGTCTAACCTGGGGTTTCTTCTGTGCGCCATCAGGGACTCGAACCCCAAACCCGCTGATTAAGAGTCAGCTGCTCTGCCAATTGAGCTAATGGCGCCCGCCTTGCGGCTGTGTCAGCGGCGGTGAGCTGGGCTCTCGCGCCTTCCGACGTCGATAACTTTAGCAGGCTCTGGGAGGGCTTGCGAACCGGTTGAGTGGCGCCCCCACCAGCCTTGCGGAGGTGGGGGCTCAGTGCTGCGCGTCGGTGCCGGTGCGCATCAGGACCACATCATGACGACGGCCACGATGATGCCGATTGCCACGATCGCCCCGACCCCCGCGAGGACGTAGGGGGTGACCGGCCGCTTGGGAGCCGGTTCCGGCTCGTTGTTCTCCTTGACGAACCGCTGGAACATCATGGTCGACCCCGCAGGGTCCACCTGTTGCTCTTGCTCGGTGTTGTTGTTCTCAGACATGGGCCTGACACTAGCGACTCCAGCGCACCATGTGTGTCCTTCCCAGGGATGAATTAGCTCAATTCGCCGTCCGCCCCCGGGGCCGCTCTCCTGCCGCCGGCGGTTTGAGGAGCTGTGCGTGGGCCGATTCCGGTGCGCCCGACCTGCGCAGCGCGAGTCCGGCCGCGCCCAGTGCGCCGTCGGCGGCAATGCGGGGGGTCGTGCCGTAGCGGGTTCGCAGCCCCTCGCGTACGGTGTCGGCGACCGGGCCGGTGGACAGCAGCGCCCCCGCGAACACCACCGGGGCGGCGTCCAGGGGATCGGGGGCGACCGTCGCGAGGTTGGTGAGGAGCCGTTCGGACGCCTCCGCCACGATCTCCCGCGCGACCGTGTCGCCGTCTGCCGCCGCCGCGGCCACGACCGGCGCCAACTCGCCCAGGCCGGCGGGTGGGCGCGCGTAGGCGGCGCGGACGATCGCCTGGGTGTCGCCCGGCGTGGTCTTCAGGGCCCCCGCCAAGTGCTGCGCCAGCACGGTCGGCCGCCCCCTGCCGTCGAGGGACGCGAGCGCCGCGCGCAGCCCCGCCAGCGCGATCCACACCGCCGAGCCCTCGTCGCCGAGCAGCCAGCCGTACCCGTCGCACCGTCGCGCGACGGCGCCGTCGCGCACGTAGGCGGCGACCGCGCCCGTTCCCGCGATGAGCACCGTGCCCGCATCGGCCGCGCTCCCCGCCGCGAAGGCGATGACGATGTCGTCGCTGACGTAGGGGGTCCCCGGCAGCCCCAGCGCCTTCCACACGCCGGTGACCGTCCGGACAGCGTTAGCGTCCCCCACCGATGCCCCCGACACGCCGAACACGGCGGCGTCGACCGTGATATCCCCCGCGTCGGCGAGCGCCGCACGCAGCGCGGACTCGAACGCCCCCGCCGGGTCGGCGCTGGAGTACTGGTTTCCTCCCCCGGCGCGGCCATGGGCGAGCAGCCGCCCGCCGCGGGTCACCACGGCGCAGCGCGTGGATGTCCCGCCCGCGTCGACTCCGATCACGACGTGCTCGGTCATACTCGGCAGCCTAGACGAGTGATTCCTTGAAACGTCGTAGTCGTCCGCAAGCCCTGAGTAGCCGAGGGCAGGGCGGCGGCCTCGTGATCGGGCAAGGAGACCCGGACGTGGGCGAAGGGCGTCCAAGATCGTGGT
>NZ_BAAAPC010000041.1:0-5682 GCF_039530945.1 Nocardiopsis rhodophaea | reverse complement strand
CCGCTCCCAGTAGTCGGCCTGGCCCGTGACGTGCTCGCTGTGGGCGTGCTCGGCCAGGCGTTGGGTCCAGCCGGCGAAGGAGGTGGTCTTCGCAGGAAGGTCCCCGCCCTCCAGGTAGAGGCGTTCGAAGTCCTCGACGACGAACTGCCAGCTGACCGCGTCAATGACGAGGTGGTGACAGGCCAGCACCAAGTACCGAACTTCAGGGGCCCTGACGATCGCCGCCCGCAGCAACGGCCCCTCGGCAAGATTTAAACCAGCATGCACGTTGTAGAGCGCTCGGTTCAGCACCGTGTCGACATCAGCTTCACCGGTCTCGACGACCTCTACCGGGACGTGGACCTGGTCGGTCCCGGCCTGGTGGTGGCGCCACCGCCCGTCCTCGCAGGTGAAGCGGGACCGCAGCACGTCATGATGGGCGACCACCCCTTCCAGAGCCCGGGCGACCAGCCCAGGATCCAGGTCAAGGCCCGTCTCCAGAACGACCCCCTGGTTCCAGTGATCAGGTCTGGCCAACCCCAGCCCGAAGAACCACTCCTGGACCGGCCCGACCACCACCTCACCGGTGACCGGCCCCTGCTCGGCCACGACCGCCGGCCCCTGGCCCGCCACCCGGGCAAGACCCGCGATCGTCTGCTCACCGAACACCTGCGCCGGGGTGACGTGGATACCGTGCTCAGCGGCCCGGGACACCACCTGGATGGAGAGGATCGAGTCCCCGCCCAGAGCGAAGAAATTGTCGTGGACCCCCACCTGCTCCACACCGAGAACCTCAGCGAAGACCTCCGCGAGAACCCTCTCGGCATCCGTTCTGGCCTCGACGAACTCCTCATGGATATGCCATTCGGGTTCCGGCAACGCCGAACGGTCCACCTTGCCGTTCGACGACAACGGCAGGTGTTCCAGAACACCGAACCCCGCCGGAACCATGTAATCCGGAACACGCTGAGACAGCCATTCACGAAGTTCAGCTGCTCCCATCGGCTCCTGTGACGCGGGGACGATGTAAGAGGCCAAACGGCGCGCGGCACCGCTCCCATGCACCACGGTGACCGACTCACCCACTCCCGGGTGGGAGGTCAGAGCGGCGTCGATCTCGCCGAGCTCGACCCGGAACCCGCGGATCTTGACCTGCTGGTCCACCCGCCCCAGGAACTCGATCGTGCCATCCTGGCGCCACCGCCCCAGATCCCCGGTCCGATACAGCAGAGCCCGCGGATCATCGGTGAACGGGTCGGGCAGGAAACTCGCCGCCGTGCGCTCAGCATCCCCCCAGTAACCGCGAGCCACCCCCACACCGCCGATGTGCAGCTCACCCGCCACCCCGACAGGACACGGACGCTGGTGTTGGTCGATCACGTAGAACCGCTGGTTCGACAACGGCCGACCATAGGGGATGCTCGTCCACTCAGGATCGACATGATCGATGGGATAACTGATCGACCAGATCGACGCCTCGGTCGCACCACCCCCGCTGTGCAGGCGCATGCCGGGGTTGAGTGCCCACACCTTCTCCGGCAGGGACAACGGAATCCAGTCCCCCGACAACAGCCCCACCCGCAGCGAGGACAGGGCTTGCGTGCTGGCTCGGGGGGCTTCGGCCAGAAGCTGAAGCAGCATGGGGACCGAATCCCACACCGTCACCCCGTGCCGCTCCACCAGATCGACCCAGTGGTCGGGGTCCTTCACCCCTTCCGGCGCCGGCAACACCACAGCGGCACCGGTCGAGAGCGGGCCGAAGATGTCATAAACGGACAGGTCGAAACTCAGCGAGGCCAGACCCAGCACCCGGTCCTCAGGCTCGACCTGAAAACGCTCATTGATATCGACCACCGTGTTCAAGGCACCGATGTGGTCGATCATCACACCCTTCGGTGTCCCCGTTGATCCCGAAGTGAAGATGACATAGGCAAGATCCGTCGGATCCTGAACCACACCCGGCATCACCACGGGCAGGCCGGCGAGCGCGGCTTCGTCATCAACGTTTAGACGGGAAACACCAGCGGGCAGCTCCGTCCCCGAAGAAGCGACCACATGGGTGACGTTTCCAAGCTCGATCAACTCACCCAGACGCGCCTGCGGCAGGCCCGGGTCCAGCGGAAGATACGCCGCCCCCGAAGCCATCACCCCGAGAACCGCAGCTACCTGGTCCCGACCCTTGCCCAGACACACGCCGACCAGCTCGTTTGAGCGCACACCCCGCTCGCGCAACCACCACCCGATCCGCGAGGACCGCTCCAAAAGCTCCCGGTAGGAGAACTCACCATCGGCCGCCACCACCGCGGCCCTGTCCGGATACCGCTCGCCAGCAGCCCACACCTTCTCGTGCAGACACCCCGCACCAGCGGCACCAAAATCCCGGTCGGTTAAATTCCACCCCCGCACCACCGTGTCGTACTCACCCTCCGAAAGCAGGGCCACCCGCCCGACCTCCTGGTCAGGGCCGGTGGTCACGCTGTCCAGCAGAGTACGGAAATGCTCTAGGAAACGATGGACCGTGGACTCGTCGAACAGATCGGTGTTGTAGTCCACCGAAACCAGGAACCCCGAATCGCCCTCGGCGACCATCCACGTCAGATCGAACATCGACCACCGCCGGGGAACCGTCACCGGCTCGACCACCAGCGAATGCAAATCGATCGGCTCACTCTCACCGACCTGGAGCCGGTTGCCGGCCCCCACCGCCAGCGGCGCCAGCCCCTCCTTATCGAAGGCCTGGGCCCGCTGCATCACGAACATGGTCTGATACAAAGGCGAATACGAGGAATCACGCTCAGGAGCTAACCGCTCCACCATCTCCGCCATCGGGAAGTCCTCGTGCTCGAACGCCCCGAGAACCGACTCCTGCACATCCCCGAGCAGCTCCTCGAAAGACATCCCAGGGCGGAAATCAGCCACCATCGGCAAAGGGTTAATGAAGTAACCGATGACGTCGTCGATTTCCGGCCTACCCCGTCCTGCCGTCGGCGATCCGACGACCACCCGTTCCTGCCCGGTCTCCCGGTGAAGGAAGAGCTGGTAAGCGGCCAACAGGACCACGTAGGGCGTGACCCCGGCCCGGTCACCGACTTCCCTCACGCGCTCCGACAGCTCAGCGTCAACTTCGAATATCTGATTCGCTCCGTGGAAGGTCTGGACCGAGGGCCGCGGACGATCCGCAGGCAATGCCAGCACCGGCAAGTCCCTCGACAGCCGCCCCTGCCAGTACTCCCACAGCCGATCCCCCTCCTCACCCACCAGCACCTCGCGCTGCCAGTCAACGAAATCGGCGTACTCCACCGCCGGAGCAGCACCGCCCCCGCCCCCATAGGCCAGGGCCAACTCGTCCAGCAACACCACGCACGACCACATGTCCACCACGATGTGATGAGCACACACCAGCAGGACCGGGCGACCGTCCGAGCGCTCGAACACCCGCAACCGCACCGGCACCCCGCTGTCCAGCACGAACGGGCGATCGGCCTCATCGGCCAACAGCGACTCGAACTCCTGCTCCCCGACCCCGCGCGCGTCCACCACCGCGAAGTCAACGCGCACACGCGGCTCCACACAGAAGAAGGGCCCCTCCGTGTCCTCTCCGAAGACCGCACCCAACAAGGCGTGGCGCGCGACCACCGACTCCCACGCCGACCGTAGTAGCTCCACGTCCAACGGCGACAACACCCGCACCGCCGTCGCCACGTGGTACGCCCCCGACTCAGCGGCGAACCGGTGAATCGACCACAACGCCTCCTGCCCCCGCGACAACCGCGAGGCAGCCCCCACCTCACGCTCACGCCGACGAACAGCCGGGATCTTCCTGTTCTCTACCACCGAGGCGAGGCCAGCGATGGTTTGTTCGCGGAACACCTGCGCCGGGGTGACGTGGATACCGTGCTCAGCGGCCCGGGACACCACCTGGATGGAGAGGATCGAGTCCCCGCCCAGAGCGAAGAAATTGTCGTGGACCCCCACCTGCTCCACACCGAGAACCTCAGCGAAGACCTCCGCGAGAACCCTCTCGGCATCCGTTCTGGCCTCGACGAACTCCTCATGGATATGCCATTCGGGTTCCGGCAACGCCGAACGGTCCACCTTGCCGTTCGACGACAACGGCAGGTGTTCCAGAACACCGAACCCCGCCGGAACCATGTAATCCGGAACACGCTGAGACAGCCATTCACGAAGTTCAGCTGCTCCCATCGGCTCCTGTGACGCGGGGACGATGTAAGAGGCCAAACGGCGCGCGGCACCGCTCCCATGCACCACGGTGACCGACTCACCCACTCCCGGGTGGGAGGTCAGAGCGGCGTCGATCTCGCCGAGCTCGACCCGGAACCCGCGGATCTTGACCTGCTGGTCCACCCGCCCCAGGAACTCGATCGTGCCATCCTGGCGCCACCGCCCCAGATCCCCGGTCCGATACAGCAGAGCCCGCGGATCATCGGTGAACGGGTCGGGCAGGAAACTCGCCGCCGTGCGCTCAGCATCCCCCCAGTAACCGCGAGCCACCCCCACACCGCCGATGTGCAGCTCACCCGCCACCCCGACAGGACACGGACGCTGGTGTTGGTCGATCACGTAGAACCGCTGGTTCGACAACGGCCGACCATAGGGGATGCTCGTCCACTCAGGATCGACATGATCGATGGGATAACTGATCGACCAGATCGACGCCTCGGTCGCACCACCCCCGCTGTGCAGGCGCATGCCGGGGTTGAGTGCCCACACCTTCTCCGGCAGGGACAACGGAATCCAGTCCCCCGACAACAGCCCCACCCGCAGCGAGGACAGGGCTTGCGTGCTGGCTCGGGGGGCTTCGGCCAGAAGCTGAAGCAGCATGGGGACCGAATCCCACACCGTCACCCCGTGCCGCTCCACCAGATCGACCCAGTGGTCGGGGTCCTTCACCCCTTCCGGCGCCGGCAACACCACAGCGGCACCGGTCGAGAGCGGGCCGAAGATGTCATAAACGGACAGGTCGAAACTCAGCGAGGCCAGACCCAGCACCCGGTCCTCAGGCTCGACCTGAAAACGCTCATTGATATCGACCACCGTGTTCAAGGCACCGATGTGGTCGATCATCACACCCTTCGGTGTCCCCGTTGATCCCGAAGTGAAGATGACATAGGCAAGATCCGTCGGATCCTGAACCACACCCGGCATCACCACCGGACAATCCGCCAAAGCCTCCGAAGCGTCGACATTCAGTCGTAACACCGCAGCCGAAGATCCGTCCTTTTCTTCCTTTCCGGGTTCTTTCACGTTGTCGGGGAGGTTCACCGCTGATGCCGTGACAATGTGGGTGACGTTTCCAAGCTCGATCAACTCACCCAGACGCGCCTGCGGCAAACCCGGATCAAGAGGAAGATACGCCGCCCCCGAAGCCATCACCCCCAGGACAGCCGCGACCTGGTCCAAGCTCTTGTCCAAGCACACACCGACAAGCTCATTGGGCCGCACACCCCGGTCACGCAACCACCACCCGACCCTGGCTGCGCGTTCGAGGAGTTCCCGGTAAGTCCACTGACCGTCGGCGGCGACCACTGCGGTGTTGTCGGGATACCGCTCACCGGCGTCCCACACCTTCTCGTGCAGACACCCCGCAGCAGCAGCACCGAAGTCCTCGGCAGTGGCATTCCACCCACGCACCACGGTGTCGTACTCCTCCACCGACAACAGAGGGATCCGCCCAACCTCCTG
>NZ_BAAAPC010000040.1:0-7231 GCF_039530945.1 Nocardiopsis rhodophaea | reverse complement strand
CGGCCAGCTCAGTCCGGCCGAGTATGAACGTCGTCACGCCGCAGCAGCCGACAGCAGTCTGTCCGACCTGGCAGAGGCCGCGTAAAACCCAAGCTCACAGGCGTCTACCGAACCGAAGCAACTCCACACCCACTGCTGTGCCGTGGCGAGCCCCTGCCATGGCGCCCGCTTCGGGGCTTCGCCTTCTCGGTTCGGCCCACCCCAGCTCGTCTCAAGCGACGTCAAGCCGCTTCTGGCCACCTCGGGTCACCTCAACTCACTTCTCACTTCAGCTCGCTGAGGGCCGTCCGGATCAGATCGATGGAACGCCGCGGCGGATACGCCTCCGCCTGCAATGCGCCGAAGAGGGAGAGCATGCGGTTGACCTTCTCAGCCTCCCGGAAGCTCTGGCCACCGAATGTGTTCTCCATGTGCAGCAGGGTGCCCGTCGGCAGCTCGAAGATGCGGAAGGGCGTACACAGGCCGGGGTGGTGCCCGATGTCGTTCGGGATCACCTGAAGGCGGACCTTTCCGCTGGACATCAATTTCTCGATGTGCTGCAGCTGGTCACGCATGATCCTTCGGTTGCCGATGGGGCGGGTGATCACCACTTCGTCGACGACAAACCAGAGCGCCGGGGACTCGGGCAACACGGCCTCCAGGCGTTCGCTGCGGGCCTTGACCACCGCCTCGATGCGTTCCGACGGGATTCCGACCTGCCGTGCGCTGATCAGTGTGCGGGAGTAGTCGGGCACCTGGAGGAGCCCCGGTATCAGGATGGGGTGGTACTCGCGGATGCGTCGCGCCACGCGTTCCATGCGCAGCACGCCGCGGAAGCCCTCCGACAGCTCGTCGGTATCGCTGAGCTCCGACCAGAGTTGGCGGAGTGTTCCGCCTGTAGCGAGCTCGCGATCCAGAATGTCGCAATGTTCCGCCTTTGGCGTCCGCGTCCCATTCTCGAACGCCCCGATCAGCTGGCGTGATATTCCGACCGAGCGACCCAGCTGATCCTGCGTTTTCCCAGCTCGTTCGCGTAGACGGCGGAGTTCCGTGCCCCACCGGAGCCACGCTCCATTCCCTTTCTCCACCATGCCCCAAAGTTGACACAGCCCGCCACACTGTGCCACGGATTCCACGAAAGGCTAGAGTCATGTGGCTTCTCTGGCAGGTTTGGCGACCCCGGCGCCATTCTGGGGGCAGTGCACGGGAAAATTGGAGAGCCACATGAGATCGCCGAGGGCGCGGAACCGCCTCCTCCGCACGACCGTCCCCAGCAGCCACCTCGCTGGCATCGGATTCGGCCGGGGGTGGCCCTAGTGCTGACTCACCCGCCGAGTTTCGAGACGCGGAGAGGCGTCACGACCGTCACGCGCGGACGCATACGCATCATCTACGACCGCCGCGCCGTCGAGTCCCGCCAGTGGAATGTGTACTTCGACGGCAAGCTGGTCGCTGAACAGGTGAACATGGACGACGCCCACTGGGCGCTGCTCACCTCGGGGGTCACCACCATGCCGGACGCGGTCGATCTGCTGAACGCCGCCATGGGGTGCCAGAACGCCCGTCGGCGCCTGAGGCGGCAGAGCAGCGGTCAGTAGGAGGCAGGCGCAAGAGACGGTCCAGGCTGGGACCCGCTCCCCCTCTCCCCCCGCGACTCCCCACCTCCACCGCCTCTCTGTCGCCACTGCCGCCGCCTCCCGCTCAGCGGCGCTCAAGTGCCAGTGCCCGGCGCTTGGCCTCCCGAAGCATCACGCGACACGGGAGCCAGCTGCTCAGGCGGATGAGCAGCCCGTAGCGCCCCATCCGCCTGCGCGACGCGATGCCGCGTCCGGGCACTCCACCCGCGTGGCATGTCTTCATGCAAGTGGACATGGTGGAGCCGCCCTATCAAGCGCTGTGCCGCCCGCAGCGGTCAGGCGACCCGCGTGTTGGCGAGCATGTCGGCCACGTCGCGTTGCTGGATAGCGTGCCACGCGGTGCGCGGCGGCACACCGGATGGCCCCACCCATGCCCGCTTCAGAGTGATACCTGAATCACCGGGTGTGAACAGAGTGAGCCGGATAAGCTTGAGGGCGGCCCGAGAACCCCCCGGAGGAACCCGAACCCATGCCCAGCCTTGAGCAGCGTGTCACCTCGATCGAGCGGCTGTACCTCAACCTCGCCGCCGACCAGCAGACCCTGGCCGGTCACCAGTGCAACGGGGATGACCGCATCAACGCAATCGCCGACGGCCTCGTCGAGCACCGGAGAGAGGTCAAAGAACGCTTCAACCAGGTCGACGCACGCTTCGACCACGTTGACGCCCGCTTCGACCAGGTCGATGAGCGCCTGGACCGTCTCGAAGCAGGCCATGTCGAAATTCGCGATCTACTCAAACAAATCGTGAACAAGATCGACACCTGATCAACAGGCCTCAGTCAGCGACCTTGATGACAGGTTCGTGGTGGACCGGGAAGTTCACTGAGCGGGCGATGAAGCAGACCTGATTGGCCCTCTCGTGCAACTTCTCCGCCGCTTCGACCATGCTCGCGTCGGCGACCGTGACGACGGGGTGGAGGGTGACTTCGGAGAAGTCACCGGAGGAGTCCGCGCGGGTGATCATGGTTCCGGTCGCCCGGTCCTCGTAGGCCACAACATTCACCTTGGCCGCTACCGCGAGCGCGAGGTAGGACAGCATGTGGCATTCGCTGAGGGCGCTGACCAGCAGGTCCTCTGGGTTCCAGCAGCTCGGGTCGCCCCGGAACGCCGCGTCCGCCGACCCCTTGAGCACCGGACGGCCCTCGGCCTCGATGTCGTGGGAACGGTCGAAGTCGCGGTACCGCGTGGTGCCTGACCCGGTGTTCCCGGTCCAGCGCGTGCGGACCTCGTAGTGGTGGGTCTTGTCTGCCATAGCTCCCCCTTCCACGCGATCACATGTTCGATCTCAGCCCTCAGGCCCAGGGTTTCACGTCCGAGTCCCGTTATGTCATTCCGGGTGTCCGTCCGGCCTGTCGGTAGGTGGGGGTGGCGGAACGAGTGAGGCCGTGGGGTGTGGAGTGACCGGGGGCCTGCGTCGCTTCCGGCACTTGCACGCGCACACCGGCGAGCGGTGGCTCGACCGATAACTTGCCGGGCACCGTAGAGCGCACCAGTGGGCCACGTGTGGCCACTGGCCCCGGCTACCCTGGGGATCATGCCGACCTCCGCACCGACCTGGCCTGCTCCGACCGCCCGCGGCCCCGTGGACGCCACGGTGAGCCTGCCCGGATCTAAGTCGATGACCAACCGCGCGATGATCCTTGCGGCCCTCGCGGAGACACCCGTTGTCGTCCGCCGTCCGCTGCGCAGCCGCGACACCGACCTCATGGCCGCCGCGCTGCGCGCGCTCGGCATCGGTGTGGTGGAGGACGGCGGCGACTGGGCCATCACGCCCGCTCCTCCGCGCGGTCCCGCGGCCCTGGATGTCGGCAACGCGGGCACGGTCATGCGCTTCGTTCCGCCGCTGGCGGCGCTCGCTGACGGCGACATCGACTTCGACGGCGACCCTCGGGCGCGCGAGCGTCCCGTCGGCCCGCTGCTGGACGCCCTGCGGTCCCTTGGCGCCGACATCGACGACAGCGGACGCGGCGCACTCCCCCTCGTCATTCACGGGGCGGGCGGCCTGCGCGGAGGACCGGTCACGCTGGACGCCTCCAGCTCCTCCCAGTTCGTGTCGGCGCTGCTGCTCAGCGGCGCCCGCTTCGACGAGGGCGTGGAGGTGCGCCACGTCGGCGATCCCGTCCCCTCCCAGCCGCATCTGGACATGACCGTGGAGATGCTGCGCGCCGCCGGGGTGCAGGTCGACACCTCCGTCCCCGACGTGTGGCGCGTGGCCCCCGGCCCGATCAAGCCGGGCGAGCTGGTGGTGGAGCCCGACCTGTCCAACGCCGCGCCCTTCCTCGCTGCCGCTCTGGTCACCGGCGGCCAGGTGACCGTGCGCGACTGGCCGCGGCAGACCACCCAGCCCGGCGACGCCCTGAGCGACCTGTTCGCCACCATGGGAGGCGAGATCGCGTTCGGCGCCGAGGGGCTGACGCTGCGCGGTACCGGGGAGATCCGCGGGATCACCGCCGACCTCCGCGAGGTCGGCGAGCTGACCCCGACCGTCGCGGCGGTGGCGGCGCTGGCCTCCACCTCCTCGCGCATCACCGGCATCGCCCACCTGCGTCGGCACGAGACCGACCGCATCGCGGCGCTGGTACGCGAGATCAACGAGCTGGGCGGCGACGCCGAGGAGCTGCCGGACGGTCTGGTGATTCGCCCACGCCCGCTGCACGGTGGCGTGTTCCGCAGCTATGACGACCACCGGATGGCGACCTCCGGTGCCGTGATCGGGCTCGCGGTGCCCGGGGTGGAGGTGGAGAACATCGCCACTACGGGCAAGACACTGCCGGACTTCCCGGGGCTGTGGTCGGAGGTCACCGCGTGAGCGCCGGCAGACGCTACGTTGACGAGGACGACGTCCGGGTCCGGGCCCGCGGCGGGTCGCGTCCGCGTACTCGCAATCGGCCCAAGCATGAGAACGCCCGTCTGGGCTTTGTGACGGCGGTCGACCGGGGCCGCTACCGCTGTCTGGTCGATGGCCAGCCCATCGTCGCGATGAAGGCGCGTGAGCTCGGGCGCGGCAGCATCGTTGTCGGCGACCGGGTGGCCTTGGTCGGCGACCTGTCCGGCCGCCCCGACACGTTGGCGCGCGTGGTGCGGGTCGAGGAACGCCGATCGGTGCTGCGCCGAACCGCCGACGATACCGACCCCGTCGAGCGCGTCATCGTCGCCAACGCCGACCAGCTGGTCATCGTCTGCGCGCTGGCCGACCCGCAGCCCCAGCCCCGGTTCATCGACCGCTGCCTGGTGGCGGCCTACGACGCCGAGTTGGAACCGCTGCTGTGCCTGACCAAGGCCGACCTCGCGGCTCCGGACGACATCCTGGGCATCTACTCGTCGCTGGACCTGCCCCATGTCGTGACGAGCATCGATGGCGACCTTGACGAGGTGCGCAACCATCTGGCCAACCGGACGAGCGTGTTAGTGGGCTCCTCGGGCGTGGGCAAGTCGACCTTGGTCAACCGGCTCCTCCCGGACGTCGAACGCGCGGTCGGTGACGTGAACCCCGTGACGGGGCGCGGTCGGCACACGTCGACGTCGGCGGTGGCGCTGCCTATCGACGGCGGCTGGATCATCGACACCCCGGGTGTACGCAGTTTCGGTCTCGCGCACATCAGCCCCGATGATGTGGTGGCGGGTTTCCCGGACATGGACGAGGCCGTGGTGGAATGCCCGTCCGGCTGCCAGCACGCCGAGGGCACCCCGAACTGCGCGCTGGACAGCTGGCTGGCCGAGGGCAAGCTCGACCCCGCCCGTGTCACCTCCCTGCGGCGCCTGCTCAGCAGCCGCGAGGGCGACGACAGCGCGTCGCAACTCGCGTGACGAGCGCCTGAGGAGGAGACCGGCCTTTCAGGGACGCTCACGAGCCACAACCAAAAAACGTCAATCAATGGTTGACGCATGGATGAACACGCGCGCAAGACGGATCCGGTCCGGCTGGACGAACTGATCGAGATGATCAAGGAGGTCCGCTCCGCCCCGCTGGAACAGCTCTCCGATGCGGTCGTGGCCGCGGACTACCTCGGCGAGATTGCCGACCACCTCATCGGGCACTTCGTCGACCAAGCGCGGCGCTCGGGGGCGTCGTGGACGGAGATCGGCCGGAGCATGGGGGTCAGCAAGCAGGCGGCGCAGAAGCGATTCGTTCCGAAGGACCCCGTCGCCCCGTCCGACCTCGATGTTGAGGAAGGATTCCGGCGCTTCACCCCACGTGCCCGGAAGGTCGTCATGGCCTCGCAGAACGAGGCCCAGGCGGTAGTGGCCGAGGCGACGGCGGCCATCGGCGCCGACGGTCCCGCTGGCCCCGCTGGCCAGGAGTGACGCTGGTCGACTCCAACGACCAAACAGATGAGACAAAGCCATGCCCTTGTCCCCCTCCGGCAAGGCGCGACGGGGATAGCCGGACGAGATGCGGGTGCACGGCGCCCCTGTCCGGCGTGGGTTGGCGTCGTTCGTGTGAGCCGCCTGGCTCACGTGCGCCGCCTGGCTCACGTGCGCCGCTTTGTGGAGCCAGCGGCGTTGTCCTCGGTGGGCAGCGTTGCGGCAATGCGCGCACGGGACTGGTGTCGAGTGCCGTTGTCGTGCGACAGGATCTCGGCGCGTACTTCGCGCAGCATGGCAATCAGCGCGTTGACGACAGCCAGGTCGGAGTTTCCGCCCAGGTTTCGCAGGTAGACGCGGACCTGGGGGGCTGAGGTGGAGGATCCACTCTCCCGCGTACACGCCTTCTTCGAGCTCGATGTCCGTGGGATCGAGCTTTTCCAGCTCGACGAGGCGAACCGTGCTGGTCACCTTCACGTCGGTACTCATTGCCGCGTCCCTTGCAGGGCGGGAGCGGGCGTGCGGATGTTGGAAAGCGCGGTGTCGAAGGCGGGAACGGAAAAGCGCTGTCCGCCGCACGAGGAACACCATTCGGCGCCTTCTATGCCCGTTGTGCCCCACGTTCCCCGCGATGATCATGGGAACGGTCCCGGTTCTGTCCCACTGGAGTTTCGGGTTTTTCAGGGGTCATAACGCGCCGATGTCGCTGAGGAGCTGTTCGATCTTGGTGGCCCTGTGTTCCTCCTGGTGGGGGTGGCCACCGCAGGTTTCCGTGATCGCGGGCGCGCACCGGGCGGCGATGATGTCGCGGCGCAGCCGGGCGGCCATATCGATGAACGCCGGGTGGGCCTTGGACGTGTAGTACGGGGCGGTGGCGCGGCGCCGCGCGGTATCGGCCGCCGGGCGCCCGTGCAGGGCGTAGTAGCACACGACGAGGCTGTAGCACAAAAGCTGCAGCGGGGCGGTGCGGCGCACCGCGGCGGGCACCCGGTTGTGGGCCTGGCCCAGGCCCAGGTGCTGCTTGGCGTCGCGGAAGCAGGTCTCGATGGCCCACCGGTCGCGGTAGCGGGCGATGACCCCGTCACCAGGGGTGGTGGTGTCGGTGGTGTGGATGTGGGCGCGGGTGTGGGCCAGCGCGGCGTCCCACTCGGCCTCGGCGGCCTGCAGGTTCTGCCAGGCGCTGCGCTCGTAGGAGGCGCGCCGCGAGCCGGGCTGTTCGGGGGTGCCGGGCAGGCGGTGCCCGCGGGCGGCGGCCGCCGCCCGCTTGGCGTTGCGCTCCTGGATGCGTCGGGCGTGGGGCTTCCAGCGG
>NZ_BAAAPC010000039.1:0-12104 GCF_039530945.1 Nocardiopsis rhodophaea | reverse complement strand
CCGGTTATTCAGCGGAATTAGAGCCTCTGCCCCACTAACAGCACGAAAGGCGCCCTGAACTGCAAGGATGCGACTGTCGAGGAAGCATCAAACGCAGTATCAGGAGCACCTTTCTGGTGAGCGACCCTACACGCTGGGACCGCGGCCTGTCCGTGACAACCGACGGAAAACACCTGGTCGGCCACGCCGGAGCAGTACTGCTGCGCAAGCTCGCCGATGGCACCGGCCTGACCCGCGCCCTCACCGACGTGCTCCCCTCCAGTACCGCCAACGGCTGGAAGGAACGGGCCGCAGTCCTCATCCACCTGGCGATCGCGACCGCACTCGGAGCGCGCAGCCTGCTGGAAGCCGAACGGCTCGGCCTGCACCACAAGCACATCTTCGGCACCCCGGCCTCCGACTCCACCCTGTACCGCGTCCTGGAAGCCCTCGACGAGAAGACCCTCGCCGCCATCGCCAAGGCGCGCAGGCACGTCCGCCGCCACGTGTGGAGCCTGCTGCGCCTGCGCCCCGGCGGATTCCCCAACCTCACCGTGGCCGGGCGCGAACTCAAGGGGTGGATCACCGTCGACCTGGACGCCACCGTCATCACCAGCGCCTCCAAAAAGGAAGGGGCCGAACCCACCTTCAAGCACACCTACGGGTTCCACCCCCTGGCCGCATGGTGCGCCAACACCGGCGAGTGCCTGGCGATGCAGCTGCGGCCGGGCAACGCCGGGGCCAACACCGTGGCCGACCACATCGGTGTGCTGGCCGCCGCCCTGGACCAGATCCCCGGCTCCTCTTCGGCCAAGCTCCTCTTCCGCGCTGAGGGGCCGGGGCCACCCACGGCCTGCTGGAGCACCTCGAAGCGCTCACCACCACCCGGCGCACCGTGCGCTACACCGTGGGCTGGAAGATCACTCCGGAGGACGAGTCCGCCATCGCCCGCCTGCCCGAACACGCGTGGCAGACCTCGCTGACCCAGGCGGGGGAGGTGCAGGAGGGCTATGAGGTCGCCGAGCTGACCGGCCTCAACACCCGAAGCGGCTGGCCGCGGGGACTGCGGCTGATCGTGCGCCGGGTCCGCCCCTCAAAGCGCCACGCCAAGAACCTGACCGCCTTCGAGAAGCGCACCGGGTGGCGCTACTCGGTCACCGCCACCAACATCGGGCGGATGTGGGGCATCCCCGGGTCCCACCAGGCGCAGTTCCTCGACGCACTGCACCGCGACCACGCCGAGGTCGAGGACCGGGTGCGCACCAACAAGGCGATGGGCCTGCACCGTCTGCCCTCAGCATCCTGGGACGTGAACCGCGGCTGGTTGCTGGCCGCGAACATCGCCTGCGACCTGGACGCCTGGCTGCGCCTGCTCACCCTGCATGACCACGACGACTTCGCCCGCGCGGAGCCACAGACCATGCGGTTTCGCCTCTACCACCTGCCCGCCCGGCTGGCCCGCCACGCCCGCCGCCGGATCCTGCGCCTGGAGCACACCTGGCCCTGGGCCGAGGCGTTCGTCATCTGCTGGATGAGACTCAGCGGCCTGCCCGCCGCCGGCTGACGGCGGGCCTGGATGCGAGGAGACGCGGAAAGGAGGACAAGGTCAGGACTCCGGGCGTGTGGAACCCGGCGCACCCCGCAGCGTCACGCGACGGCCTGTCCTGCACCGGCCAGGGACATAACGGGCGAAGTGCCAGACCGATCAACGGCCCCACCCCGCTGAAGAATCGGGGCCAAGTGCGGGGATATCGGGCGTGGTACCGGCACATCACGTTGTCCATGGCCGCGCTGGTATTCCTGGTCAGGCTGCGCCGCAGCCTTGAAAAGGGGGATCAGAACGCGATCCGGTCAGGTGTCTGGTCCCCCTGAGCGTGAACGAGATCCGGCGTTTGTGGAATCGGGCAGCGGTGCGGATCTCCCACTCGATCGAGCACGTGATGGCGTGGTCGTTGTTCAGACGCCGCTCCCAGCAGCGTGCTCGCGATAGCCATTACCGCAGACGCGCAGGCAACAACCTGTCGTTGCAGTATTAGAGCGCATCTCAAAAGTCCTGATAGAGGGCTTGCCTGCCTGGCATGATCGTCGCCGTGAGCGATGTACCGCCCGACGGGCTGTGGGAGATCGTGGGACCGCTGCTGCCCCCGGCGGGAACCATGGGCAGACCCAGAGTCGACCAGCGGGCGGTCTTCACAACCGTGCTGTTCGTCGACATCACCGGCTGCTCATGGGAGTCGGCCGACGGACTGTTCGGCGTCAAGCGGGCCGCGGCCCACCGCTGGTTCCAGACCTGGACCGAGGCCGGAGTATGGGCGGAGATCCACCGTGCCGTCCTGGACGAACTGGGCGGGTGCGCGCTGCCGGACTGGAGCCGGGCCTGCCTGGACTCCCAATCCGTGCGAGCCAAGAGAGGGGGAGCACACCGGGCCGAATCCGACTGATCGGGCTAAGCCCGGTTCGAAGCCCCACCTCCTGATTGAGGCCACCGGACTGCCGCTGACCTGCGGCGTCTCGGCAGCCAACGTGCACGACACCCACGCCCTGCGCCCACTGGTACGCGCGGTTCCGGCGGTGCGTTCGCGGCGCGGACCGCGCCGCCTCAAGCCCGCCAAGCTGCACGCGGACAAGGCCTACCACAGCGCCGCTGAGCGGGCCTGGATCGCCGACCGGGGTATCGGTGTGCGCATCGCCCGCCCCGGAGTCGACTCCTCGGAGAGATCGGGCCGCCATCGCTACAAGGTAGAGCGCACTATCGCGTGGCTGGGCGGCTTCCGTCGTCTGGCCCAGCGCTGGGAGCGCAAGGGGAGCAACTTCTTGGCCATGCTCTCTATCGCCTGCATCCTCACGTGCTATCGGCGATTGGCCAAACACTCACGAGACTTTTGAGATGCGCTCCAATTCCTCATCTGGATGACTGAAGTAATAGAGGACCCTAGCCGAGCCGTCGAAGATACAAGGTGAGCAAAATATGAACCATTGCGATTTGAAAGGATTGGCAAACTATTGTTTCAGGGATGGTCAATTCCTCAAGTTGTCGATCTTGTCTAATTGTGTGGTGTAGGCCCCGGGGAGAATTTCATGCATCCGATTGAAGAAATGAGATGCTCCGCTTAGGAGGGCCTCTGTGAACTCTGCCTCATCTGCATTCACTGTCCGTATATCTGACTTATTTACTTCTAACGTAGCGAGTAAGCGGCCATGCCCGACTCGACGGAAGGAGAGTTCGATGGGCTGATCTGGAAAATATGTTCGAGCTATCTTTTCCGTCCTGAGATCAACCAAGATGTTGAGGATGTAAGCCCAAAGCTGATCGACGTAGTCCCACAGTGCGATGTCCATGAAAGTACGTCCATCAACAAAAATCTCGATGGCACCCTCGATGTAATACGAGTCATCGATCCCCTTGCACCAATCAGCTACAGGTACGAGCGTTCCATCCTGCTCCCTGAGGTATGAGTTGACTTCGATCTTGTGCACAGCGCCCCCAAACTTATCTACGATCCGTCGAAGTCTACCTAGTACTTGGGGTATATCTGACCCACTCGCCCGTTATTGATTCCGACAACATACCGCTCTCCGTCTACAACGGCTTCAATCTGATAGATGTCATTGGTTCCCTTCTTGGCGAGGGTCTCTCGATTCTGCTTCATGACGTCTTGAGCAATATCAGCGATGTCAGACGGAGATAGACCCTTTTTGAAGAAAGTTTGCGTCCCTTTTTCGGAGCCGTCCCAATAGTCCGGGTGATGGCGCTTCAAAGCATGTTTAACGCCTGACTTGTCGATCAGGAAGTTCCCGTCCCCAAATGTCAGATGCCGTCCCTTGAATCCCTTCAGGGCGTTATCGGCGCTTCCTTTCGGGGCAGCGCTGTCGGGCTTCCGCGGGTCCTTGTGGGCGTTAATTTCGCAGGCCGGGCCCGGGTCCGGACCGCCCTCATTTTGAAGGATGAAGCCGAGGCGGATACCTTCGGGGGCTAGCAGGGTGTCGACTTCACTTGCAGTCGGGGCGCCTACAGTGAAGTTGCTACGGCGACCTTTGCCAGCTTCCTGGCAGTCGGATAGCGCGTCGTCGCGCTTCTTTTTCTTCTCATCGACCTTCTTCTTTGCTTTGTCGATGATTTTCTGGGCGGCGTCGCGGGCTTTTCTGGCTTTGCGCCAGCGGTTCCAGAACTTGAGGATCTTGGGGGCGGCCTTGACGAGTTTGGCGCCTTTGCCCCAGGGGGTGAAGCCGACGACGGTCCATAGGCAGGCCATGAGGTCGCCCTTGGTGAGGCAGTCGCGGGCGTCGTTGTAGCCGATGATGTCGCCGACCAGTTCCAGCAGGTCTTTGCCGAGCTTGTCGTAGTCGGTGTCCTTCAGGGCCTGCTTGGCTTTGTCGAGTTCGCTTTGGGCGTCGTCGAGCTCGGAGTCCGCGTCGTAGAACGCCTGGGCGAGCTTGGGGTCATAGGCCGCTTTGCCGTCGCCCTCTGGGGCATCGGAGCTTTCGGAGTCGGCTGCTCCGTCCGGATCGTTCTTGCCTTCCGGACTGTTCCCGCCGTCGGGTGGCATGGGGTTGGCGTCAGGTGCGTCGGCCTCTGGCGTGTCGTCCGTGGTATCACCAGGCTCCGTCGCGCTGGACTCGCCTTGTCGGTCGTCGCAATCCTCGCCATCGGTTATGCGGCATACGCCGGTGGCGTAGAGCGATTTGACCTCGGTCGGCAGGCCGAAGGCGAGAACGGCGGTGGCCACGACTGTGACCAGCAGTACGACAGCTGCGTATTCGACCTTGAAGCCACCTGATTCGGCGCGCCAGACCCAGCGCAATGAGGCCCTTTCTCGTAGAGGTTGTTGTGGGACGCATCTGAACCAATGTTTCCCGCAAACCCTCGAGACCTTATAGGGCTTATTGGGTCCACCGGAAGGGCCCACGGGCCCAAAAAAGTGCCTCTGTGGGCCTAAGAAGAGTGAGGCTTTTTCGTGCGCCCAGCAGAACAGGAGGTGACACCGTGACGTAGCGGTGTTGGTGCTGTTCACAAGCTCGTCGTCGCCTGCCGGTGGAAGTCCGGTCCGGGTAGCTGCCAGGAGGCCCGGTAGCAGGCTGGCGGCGTCGGAGGGAAACGTCCGGCGTCGAAGCCCAGCGTCAATGGCCCTGCAAGGGGGAGCGACGATACGGTCCGTAGCATCACGCGAAGCCTGCGGCGTCGTTACTCAGCCATCCTTTCGGGTGGAAAGAGGGAGTGCCGAGCCCTTCGAAATCGGGGTGAAGGCCATGGAAGCGGCGAAGAGCCTGGAAGCGCAGCCGTGAAGGACTCCCCGGCGTATGGCGTATGGGGCACGGAACGTATCGAGGGTGGCGGCGGGAACTGGGGAGGCCCTCCCCGGCCCGGTGACCTGCGGAGATCTGTCATCGGAAGCTGCGCGTCCTATAACCGGTGATCCCGGGAAGTGGACGCGGCGCGGGGCGGGCGTCGGAGGTGGCCGTAGTACTGGTCGAGCCGGGTGGACAACATAACCCCCGGTGAGGGAAGGGCCACTGCTTCGTCGATGCGCAGAGCAGTGAAGGAGGGGCCCGGTGAGTGCCCGTGTGGCTAGTCCCGCCGTCGGGGGACGTTCTCCCTCGGAGAAGGTCCGTGCCTTGCAGCATGCGCTTTACCGGGCGGCCAAGGCCGATCCCGGGCGGAGATTCCACGCGCTGATGGACAAGGTCTTCCGCAGGGACGTCCTATGGCGTGCGTGGGCGGCGGTGCGTGCGAACAGCGGCGCACCGGGCATCGACCGCACCACCTTGGGCGAGGTCGAGGAGTACGGCGTTGACCGGCTCCCGGGCGAGTTGGCCGGCGAACTGCGGGAGGGACGGTATCGCCCTCTTCCTGCCCGGCGGGTGTTCATCCCCAAGCCGGGGGTGAAGGACGAGCGCAGGCCGCTTTCCGTCCCGACGGTTCGCGACCGCGTCGTGCAGGCCGCGATGAAGATCGTGCTCGAGCCGGCCTTCGAGGCCGACATGCTGCCGTGCAGCTTCGGGTTTCGCCCGAGGCGGGCGGCACACGACGCCCTGCAGGTGCTCGTGGAGGAGCACGCGCGGGGTCGGCGGTGGGTGGTGGAGACGGACATCGCCGACTGCTTCTCGGCGATTGGGCATGAGGAGTTGATGCGCGCGGTCGAGGAGCGCGTGTGCGACCAGTTGGTTCTCAAACTCCTGCGCGTGATCCTGCACGCGGGAGTGATGGAGGACGGACAGGTGCGGCGCCCGGTCTCCGGGACTCCGCAGGGCGGCGTGATTTCGCCGCTGCTGTGCAACGTCTATCTGCACCGGCTTGACCGGTCGTGGGACGAGCACGATGGGGTTCTGGTCCGGTATTGCGACGACTTGGTCGTGATGTGCTGGTCCCGCAGTCAGGCAGAACGGGCACTTTGTTCCGTGCCGGGTGTGATTGAATCTCCCCGGGTTGCTTAGAGACTCTCTATCTGTGCTGTGACCTGCGGCTCTAGGGTGTCCTGGGCATAGTAGGCGGCCTCGTACTCCACCGGCGGGACGTAACCGATCTCACCGTGGAGCCGGGTGGTGTTGTACCAGTCCACCTACTCAGCGGTGGCCAGCTCGACCTCGCCCGGCGTCTTCCACGGACGGCGGGGCTTGATCAACTCGGTCTTGTACAACCCCACCGCCGACTCCATCAACGCGTTGTCATAGGCATCACCCACCGACCCGATGGAGGCTATCGCCACGACCCTCAACACCCGACCACGCAAGACACTCGGGTGGAAAAACCCCGCCGAAGCCTTCAACGACGACCTACACTCGCTGCAGACAAGCGGTGTTGCGACGACCCCTTGAACCTAAGCTGCGACCCGGCGTCCGAATGGTGCACCAGCTCGCCGGCCCGCACCGGCACACCGGCCCGGTCCCGCCTCCACAGAGCCATCTCCAGCGCTGAGAGCACAAGGGAGGCCTGCTTGGTGGCCGCCGCCGACCAGCCCACGACCGCCCGCGCGTAGGTGTCGACGACGAACGCCGTGTAGACGGTGCCCGACCAGGTGACCACGTGGGTGAAGTCCGCGACCCAGGTGCGGTTGGGCGCCGGGGCGACGAAGTCACGCTCCAGCAGGTCGCCGGCCCGCTCGGCGGCCGGATCCGGCTCGGTGGTGCGCACCTGCCTCCCGCGGCGCACACCGCGCAGGCCCATCTCGCGCATGAGCTGCTCCACGGTGCATCGGGCCACCGCGTGGCCCTGGCGGTTGAGCTCGTGCCAGACCTTCACCGCCCCGTAGACGGAGAAGTTGTCCTTGTGCAGCTGGGAGATCAGCTCGCGCAGCTGCTCGTCGCGCAGGGTGCGCGGCGAGGGCGGGCGCTTTTTGTAGGCGTAGTAGGTGGAGGGGGCGATCTTGCACCCGTGCTCGCTCAGCACGCGGCAGATCGGATCGACTCCGCCGAAGCGGTCCCGGTGCTCGTCGATGAAGGCTACGAGCGTGTGTGTGGCCGGTCGATCTCGGCCGCGAAGAAAGACGCGGCGGCTTTGAGGATCTGGTTGGCGCGCTTGAGCTCGCGGTTTTCCCGCTCCAGCTCTTTGATCCGCTGGGGTTCGGCGGTGGTGGTGCCGGGCCGGTTCCCCTCATCGACATCGGCTTGGCGCACCCAGGTGCGCAGGCCTTCGGTCCCGACCCCCAATTTGACGGCGACGGCTTTGATGGCCGCGTTGGTGGAGGAGTGGTCGCCTCGGGTCTGCTGGACCAGGCGCACGGCGCGTTCGCGCAGTTCAACGGGGTAACGCTTCGACATGGCTGACTCAATCTATCCAAGGATTTGAGTCTCCATCACACCCGGGGAGATTCATACCGCAGGGCACCGGGTTCGCCACCAAGCCCGAGCTGGCCTGGCGGATGATCGAACGCTGCGCCGACGATCCGCTGCTGACCTTCGCCTGGATCACTGCGGACGAGGCCTACGGCGACAACACCCGTTTGCGCGAACGCTGCAAAAGCCGGGGTCTGAACCACGTCGTGGCCGTCGCCTGTGACCACCCGCTGATCCTGGCCGGAGCCAAGACCCGCGCCGATGCGGCCTTCGCCGCCCTGGCGGTCGAGGCGTGGCAGCGCTACTCCTGCGGCACGGGGGCCAAAGGGCAGCGGTTCTACGACTGGGCCTGGATCGGGGTCGGTGAGCAGGAGTGGGTGCTGGCCCGCCGGTCGGTCAGCGACCCTACCGAGCTGGCCTTCTTCCGCTGCTGGGCCGCGCGGTCGGTGGCGTTGCCCGAGCTGGTGCGGGTGGCCGGGGCCCGGTGGAGTGTGGAGGAGGTGTTCCAGGCGGCCAAGAACGAGGTCGGCCTGGACCACTACCAGGTCCGCAAGCACACCGCCTGGTACCGGCATGTCACGCTGGCGATGGTGGCCCAGGCCCACCTGGCCTTCCTCGCCGCCGAGACGGCCAGAGGGCAGGGCAGTCCACGGGGCGGGGAGCACGACGGCCCCGTCACACAGGGGGCCCGACCAGGCGGGACGATCGCTGCGTGAGGGATCAGGCGGTGATGATCCGGGCGAGTTGATCGGGCTGTCCGTCAACGAGATCCGCCGTCTGCACGCCCACTACCACCGGCCTGATCACGCCTGGTCGCACCGGATCCGCTGGTCGCGGTGGAGACGGCGTCACCAGGCTCGTGCGCGCCGTTGCCACTACTGCCGCCAGAAACGCCTCATCGATCACTAACCCGGCTTATTCAGAGGAATTGGACCCATTGACAACACGAAAGGTGCTCTGAACTGCGAGGATTCGAGTGTCGAGTCCGTATCCGCAGCAGAATCAGGAGCACCTTTCTGGTGGGCGAGCCTACACGCTGGGACCGCGGCCTGTCCGTGACAACCGACGGAAAAGCACTGGTCGGCCACGCCGGAGCGGTGCTGCTGCGCAAGCTCGCCGACCGCACCGGCCTGACCACCGCCCTGGCCGCGGTACTGCCCACCAGCACCGCCAGCTCCTGGCGGCAGCGCGCCCACGTCCTCGTCCAGCTCGCCGTGGCGATCGTCCTGAAAGCCCGCAGCCTGCTGGAAGCCGAACACCTCCAGCTCCACCACCGCCAACTGTTCGGCACCCCGGCATCCGACTCCACCCTGCGCCGCCTGCTCGAGGCCCTCGACGAGAAAACCCTCGCCGCCATCGCAAAGGCCCGCAAGCGCGTCCGCCGCCACGTGTGGACGCTGCTCCACCTGCGGCCAGGAGGCTTCCCGTACCTGACCGTGGCCGGGCGGGAACTCAAGGGGTGGATCGCCGTCGACCTGGACGCCACCGTCATCACCAGCGCCTCCAAGAAGCACGGTGCCGAGCCCACCTTCAAGCACACCTACGGGTTCCACCCCCTGGCCGCCTGGTGCGCCAACACCGGCGAGTGCCTGGCCATGCAGCTGCGGCCGGGCAACGCCGGAGCGAACACGGTAACCGACCACATCGGTGTGCTGACCCAAGCCTTGGACCAGATCCCCGGCTCCTCCTCCGCCAAGCTGCTCATCAGGGCGGACGGGGCCGGGGCCACCCACGGCCTGCTGGATCATCTCGAAGCGCTCACCACCACCCGGCGCACGGTGCGCTACACCGTGGGCTGGAAGATCACCGACGAGGACGAGTCCGCGATCGCCCGCCTGCCCGAGCACGCCTGGCAGACCTCCCTCACCCAGCACGGCGATCTCCACGAGGGCTATGAGGTGGCCGAGCTGACCGGGCTCAACACCCGGCAGGGGTGGCCCGAAGGGCTGCGGCTGATCGTGCGCCGGGTCCGCCCCTCCAAGCGGCACCGCAAGAACCTGACCGCCTTCGAGAAGCGCACCGGGTGGCGCTATGCCATCACCGCGACCAACATCGGGCGGATGTGGGGGATCGCCGGGTCCCACCAGGTGCAGTTCCTCGACGCACTGCACCGCGACCACGCCGAGGTCGAGGACCGGGTGCGCACCAACAAGGCGATGGGCCTGGCCAATCTCCCCTCCCGCTCATGGGACATCAACACCGCGTGGATGCTGGCCGCGAACATCGCCTGCGACCTGGACGCCTGGCTGCGCCTGCTCACCCTGCACGACCAGGGCGACCTCGCCCGCGCGGAGCCGGAGACCATGCGGTTTCGCCTCTACCACCTGCCCGCCCGGCTGGCCCGCCACGCCCGTCACCGATTCCTGCGCCTGGAGCGCACCTGGCCATGGGCCGAGGCGTTCGCCACCAGCTGGCGCAGACTCAGCGGCCTGCCCGCCGCCGAATGACGGCGGGCCCGACCCCGATGGGAAACAGGAAGGAGGACAGCCTCGCGATCCCGGGCCTGTGGAACCCGGCGCACACCGCAGCGTCACGCGACGGCCCGCCCTCCACCGGCCGAGGACATAACGGGCGATGTGCCGGACCGATCAACGGCCCCACCCCACTGAAGAATCGAGGCTAAGTGCGGCTGTAGTACTAACCCTGGCTATTCAGCGGAATTGGGTTCTTTGACTCCCTGACAGCACGAAAGGCGCCCTGAACTGCAAGGATGCGAGTGTCTAGGTCGTATCCGCCGCAGAGAGCAAGGCACCTTTCTGATGGTTGAGAGTACAGGGTGGGACCGTCGGCTGTCCGTGACTGCTGACGGCAAGAGGCTGGTCGGGCACGCCGGAGCGGTTCTGGTGCGCAAATTGGCCGACCGCATCGGGCTGACCGCAGGCCTGGCCGGGGTGCTGCCCTCCAGCACGGCGGCTGGCTGGCGACAGCGGGCGGGGGTTCTGGTGCAGCTCGCGCTCACCATCGTGCTCGGGGCGGCCAACCTGTCGCAGGCCGAGCAGCTCCAGCTCCACCACCGGCCGCTGTTCGGGCCCGTGGCCTCGGACTCCACCGCCCGCCGGATGCTGTCCGGGCTCGACGAAGCGGCCCTGACGAAGATCGCCAAGGTGCGGGCGCGGGTGCGCCGACACGTGTGGACGCTGCTACATCTGCGGCCGGGCGGCTTCCCGTGGCTGGTCGTGGCGGGTCGGCGGCTCAGCGGCTGGATCGTCATCGATATCGACGCCACCGTCATCACCTCGGCGTCGAAGAAGGCCGGGGCGGCGGTCACCTTCAAAAAGACGTTCGGGTTTCATCCGCTGGCCGCGTGGTGCGCCAACACCACCGAGTCCCTGGCCATGCTCTTGCGGCCGGGCAACGCCGGAGCGAACACGGTGGCCGACCACATCCGCGTGCTCACCGACGCCCTCGCCCAGGTTCCCGGCTCCTCGGCCGCGAAGATCCTCGTGCGCCTGGACGGAGCGGGAGCCACCCACGGGCTGCTGGAGCACCTGGAAGCCCTGAACACCACGCGGCGCACGGTCCGCTACACCGTCGGCTGGAGGATCACCGATGACGACGAGCGGGCCATCGCCCGCCTGCCCGAGACCGCCTGGGAGACCTCTCTGCACCAGGACGGCAGTATCCAGGAGGGCTACTTCGTCGCGGAGCTGACCGGGGTCAACATCCGCCAGGGCTGGCCGCGGGCAATGCGGCTGATCGTGCGCAGGGTGCGTCCGACCCGGCGGCACCTGAAGAACCTCACCGGTTTCGAGAAGAAGACCGGCTGGCGTTACTGCATCACCGCGACCAACATCGGCCGTATGCGGGCAATCGCCGGCTCGGGCCACCCCCAGTTCCTGGACGTGCTGCACCGCTCCCACGCCGGGGTGGAAGACCGGGTGCGCACCAACAAGGCGATGGGTCTGGGCAACCTGCCCTCCGCCTCCTGGGAGGTCAACCGCGGCTGGATGCTCGCCGCGAACCTCGCCGCCGATCTCGACGCGTGGCTGCGCCTGCTGGCCCTGCATGACATCGACGACCTGGCGGACGCCGAACCCGACACCATGCGGTTCTGCCTCTACCACTTGCCCGCCCGCCTCGCTGACCACGCCCGCCGCCGCTTCCTGCGGATCGAGCGGACCTGGCCCTGGGCGAAGGCGTTCACCACCGGCTGGCACAGACTGACCGCGCTGCCCGCCGTCGGCTGACAGCGGGCCCGGACCCGATGAGAAGTAGGGAGGGGAAGACCGACATCCCGGGCCAGTGGATCCCGGCGCACCCCGCAGCGTCACGCGACGGCCCGTCCTCCACCGGCAGGGGACATAACGGGCGAAGTGCCGGACCGGTCAACAGCCGCACCCCCTGACGAATCGAGG
>NZ_BAAAPC010000038.1:0-13183 GCF_039530945.1 Nocardiopsis rhodophaea | reverse complement strand
CATGAGGGTGGACTTGCCCGATCCGGAGGGGCCCATGATCGCGGTGAAGGCGCCGCGGGTGAATTCCACGGTCACGTTGTCCAGGGCCCGGACCGCCGAGTCCCCACTCCCATACACCTTCGACAGCTGGTGTGCGGTGACGACGGGCGGGGCTGCCGTGGGGTCGGGTGCGATGGCTGTGGCGTGTTCGCTCATGTGTGTTCCTCCTGGTCGCGGGAGTCGATCGGTCCGGTGGCCGGGTCATGGGGGGACCAACCGGGCCGCAGGAGAGGTAACGCGAGCGGTCAGCGATCGGGTTCAGTGGCCGTCGGCGCAGGAGGTGTGAGGGCGCTCACCCGCTTCCGGGTGAGCGCCCCGCGCCGGTGTGGCGGATCAGTCGCCGGACAGCCGCGGCGGCCCGAAGGACGCGCCGCCGTCGGTGGAGACCACGAGCATGCCGTTGACGACGGCGGCGATGTGGTCAGGGTCGGCGTGGAAGGCTTCGGGCGGCCCTTCGGCCGACCCGACCTCGCTCCAGGTCGCCCCAGCGTCGTCGCTGCGGTGCACGGTCCCCACGGGGTCGATGCCGACGACGGTGTCGCCCTGCGACCAGTCGACCAGCGCCAGCATCGGCGCGCCGTCAACGTCGGTGAACGACGTTCCTCCGTCCGTTGATCGGCGCAGCCCCTGCTGCGTGGTGGCCACGACGGTCTGGCTGTCGGCGGAGATCGCGAGCGAGATCGCGGTGACGTCCGCGTCGAGTTCGCGCCACTTCTTGCCGTCGTCGGTGGCGACGAGGGACCCGTCGAAGCCGATCACCGTGTCCTCGGACGCGGCGAGGGCGTGGAAGTCCGACTGGCCCGCGCGGGAGAGCGTCGTCCAGGTCTCCCCTCCGTCGGTGGACTCCAGGAGGCCGACCGGGTTGGGCAGGTCGGTGGTGCCCTCGCCGGGGTGGCCACTGGCCACCAGCCGGTCGGGCCCGGCCTCGGCCAGCCCCATGTAGTCCATGACCGGGCTGATCAGCTCGGCTTTGACGTCGTCGCCGGCGCCCGTGACGCGGTAGACGCCGTAGTGCGTGCCCAGCAGTAGGCCGTCGCTCTTGGGGTCGGCGACGATGCCGTGGACGTGCTCGGCGTCCGCGGGCAGGGGGAAGCCCTCGACCGCGCCGGGCGAGACGGCGCTGCCGGTGCTGCCGGGGCTGTCGCCGGAGTCGCCGTCGTCGGATTCGGAGCCGCAGGAGCTGAGCAGGAGCATGGGAACGAGCAGCGCCGCCGGTGCGAGGCGCCGCGCAGTGGTGGACATGATGGAGGAAACCGCTTTCGTCGATCCGTTGGTGGTCCGTGGGCGAGGGGACCGGTATTAGATCCGCAGAATCGACAGTTCGGCCAGGTCGGGCGGGGAGGGACCGGGCGTGTCCGCTGGAAGCGCGTGGACACCCCGGGGCGTTGGCGGCGGCGGGAGCAGGACGTCGGGTGCCGGTGCGGGCGCGGGCACCGGAAGCGCGGTCGGCGCGGTGAGGCATCCGCCGCCGTCCGAGGAGTCGCACGAGCGCGACCTCGCGGTTCCGGTGCCGCTGTCGTCCACGGTGTCGGGCACGGATGCCGCCGCGTGGGCCGCGTGTTCGGGGAGCAGGAACTCATGGTGGGCGGCGAACACGCACGCCACGAGAAAGGCGAGGATACCCAGCGCCAGACAGGTACGGCGGGTCGGGCTCCCGGTCCGCGGCATCGCACCCCGCCTTCTCGACGTTGAGGCGGCGCCCTCCTCGGAGCGCCGCCCCTCAATCCTAGGGGAGCGTCCGCCGCGCTGGTCAGCGGATCGCTGACCAGCGCGGCGGCCCAGCACGCTCGCCCTGCCCCTTAGTCGACACCGCGGCGGAGGCGATGCTAGAAAAGACGATAGCAAATGAAAATCATTTTCAGTAGGGGTGGGGTCATGGAATCCGCGCGCACGACCGCCGACGCTCGCGGACCTGCTCCGCGGTCTCGGGGATCTTCAGTACCGCGATCAGCGTGACGAGGCCGAGCAGCACCATGTAGGCCGACACCGACATCGTCGTCCCGGTGGACTCCGTCAGCACGGCCGCGGCGAGGGGGGTGATCCCGCCGCCCAGGATCGCTCCGACCGCGTAGGCGAACGAGGCGCCGCTGTACCGGATTCGGGCGGGGAACAGCTCGGCGTACAGCGCGGCCTGCGGGCCGTAGGTCAGGCCGAGCCCGACCGCCAGCATCAGCACCGCGGCCAGCATCAGCGGAACCGAGGCGGTGTCGAGGAGAAGGAAGAACGGGAAGGCCCAGGCGACCAGCCAGATCGATCCGGCGAGATAGACGGGCCGCCGCCCCACCGCGTCGGACCGCCACGCCGCCCACAGCGTGGTCGCGATCCAGAAGAGCGCGCCGAGCACGATCAGCAGCAGCATGGTGTTCTGTCCGACCCCAAGCCGGGTGGTGGCGTGGACGAGGATGAACGCCAGGAACACGTAGCCGATGCCGATATTGGCGACGAACACGCCGATGGCGATGGCGAGCGTTCGGGGGTAGTGGCGCAGCACCTCGGTGATGGGCCGTCGGGAGCGCTGCGCCCGCTCCTTCAACCGGGCGAACTCCGGCGACTCGTCGACCCGGAGCCGGATGAACAGGCCCACGATGATCAGCACCGCGCTGAACAGGAACGGCAGGCGCCAGCCCCACGACGCGAACTGGTCGGCCGACAGAATGGCGGTGAACGCGAAGAACGCTCCGTTGGCCAGGACCAGACCGGTCGGGGCGCCCAGTTGCGGGAACGCGCCGAAGAGGCCGCGCCGGTGGACCGGTGCGTGCTCGACGGCCATCAGCGCCGCCCCGCCCCACTCGCCGCCCGCGCTCAGGCCCTGCATGAGTCGGAAGACCACCAGCAGGACGGGCGCGGCCAGGCCGATCCGGTCATAGGTGGGCAGCAGGCCGACACCGACCGTCGCGACCCCCATGAGCAGCAACGCCAGCACCAGCATGGTCCGACGTCCCAGGCGGTCGCCGAAGTGGCCCATGAGGATCCCGCCCAGCGGCCGTACGACGAACGTCACGCCGATGGTGGTCACGGAGGCCAGGCTCGCGGCGGCAGGGGACAGGGCGGTGAAGAAATGCTGGCCGAACACCAGTTGAGCGGCGGTCGCGTAGATGAAGAAGTCGTACCACTCGATCGTCGTGCCGACGAAGCTCGCCCCGGCCACCCGGTGGACCTGCGATTCCGGCCCTCGCTTCGCTCGCCTTCCGGTGATGCGTTGTGTCAACGTCGTCCCCGTTCCGAAGAAGTGGACCTGCGGGCCGGACCCGCGCTGAGTGTAAATGTGGCACGGAACACGAACAAGGGACGTTGCCGCGTCGTTGCGGAGCGTCACACCACGTGGATGGCGGTATGCGATGATCGTCCGCATCCGGGCGGCTATCGGCGGTCTCGGTAGTGTCGGAAGCGTGGTCAGCAAACACAAGCGGTTGCCCCGTCAGGTCAGGGAACAGCAGATGATCGACGCCGCCGTCCAGGTCTTTTCGCGCGTCGGCTACCACACGGCCAGCGTTGACGAGATCGCGGAGGCGGCGGGCGTCTCCAAACCCATGGTCTACGTCTACCTGGGCTCCAAGGAGGGACTGTTCACCTCCTGCATCCACCGTGAGGCCGACCGGCTGGTCGACGCCGTGCGATCCGCCGTGCGCCGCGACGTCGCGCCCGAGCAGCGGCTGTGGGAGGGGCTGCGCGCGTTCTTCCGCTTCGTGGCCGACAACCGCGAAAGCTGGAAGGTGCTCTATCAGCAGGCCCGCAGCCAGGGCGAACCCTTCTCCAAGGAGGTCACCCAGGCCCGCTGCCGCGTCATGGACGAGATCACCGCCCTGGTGGTCGCCGGAACCGAAATGCCCGACGGCGAGCGGATCATCTCCGAGAAGGACGCCGAGATCCTCGCCCGAATCGCCGCCGGCGCCGCCGACGCCCTCACCGACTGGCTCCTGGAACATCCCGCGGAATCCCCCGAGGAACTGACCATGCGCGTCATGGAGATCGCCCGCATCGGCGCCCACCGCTACTACGGCCGCGATTCCGGCAGTGGGCACCGCGCGGCGCCGCCGCCGGGGCCCGCCCCCGCGATCACGGGATCCGTCCCCGACCCACGCAGCGCCAGCGACTGACCGGGACGCCGTCGCCGCGGCCTCCGCGCCGCCATCGAAGCACGCCGGCCGACGACGTTCGGCGCCCGTTGCCCGATCGGGTCTGCGGGGGCGGTGTCATTGGTGGGGATAAAAGGCCGTGTGCCCTCCCCACTCCCCGCCTCACGAAAGGGCGTCCCACCGCGTCAGGGCGAACCACAGCCGCATCCGGTGCTCGGGGTCTGCGAGATCGACGCCGAGGTCGCGTTCGATACGGCCGATGCGGTAGCGCACGCTATTGCGGTGCGAGCCGAGATCGGCGGCTGTGCGGTCCCAGTTGCCGTGGCGGGCGAGCCAGGTGTGGAGGGTGAAGCGCAGGCCGCGGGCGGTCTCGGTGGTGTCGGCCAGGGGCCCGAGGATGGTGCGCGCGGCCGCGCGTGCCCGGTCGGGGTCGACGGCCTCGGCCAGGGGGTCGGATCCGTCCGGTCCGATCAGCGGCGATCCCACCGCGGCGGCCCGGAGCAGCAGGGCGGCGGCTTGGCGGTCGGCGTCGGCAAGGTCGCCGGGCTCCGCCGGGGGGCTGAGCGCCGCGAGCCATCCCGCCCTGTGCAGTCGTTCCAGCTCTGCGCGGTGGGCGGCGGGGTCACCCAGGTCAGCGAGAACGGCCCGCAGCTCTCCTTCACCCGGATCCACCAGTTCTGTTCGGACAACGGAGGCCAGCGCCGCCGCGTGTGGCGCTGGTCCGTGCCCGATCCAGCGGGCGCGCAGCGCCCGGAATCCGGCGCCTGTGCCCGCCCTCGGAGCCACGCCCGACGCGTCGTCGCCGGTACCACCGGCAAGGGCGGCGAGCGCGGGAGCGAGGTCGGACCCGGGCCGCGGGTCCAGGAGCAAGCGCGCGATGGTCCGGCCGGGCGAGCGCTCCGCCCCCGACCGGCTGTGCGAGAGCAGGCCCAGCAGGGCGACCGCGGTGCCCAGCACAGCGCGGTCGGTGGGGTCCAGCGGGGCATTCCGGCCAACGATCAGGACCTCGCCGGAACCGCCGGGACCAGCGACGGCGTGCAGAAACACCTCGTCCCCGCCCATCCGCGCCTTAGCGCTGCGCGGCCCGCCCGGCCGACGCAGTTTCTCGACCAGCTCGACCACCTCGTCGCTGAGCGGCGGTACGGGCCCGGCGCGGGTGATCACCCACCCGGCGGCCAGCGCCGCCCAGCAGCCCAGCGCCCGGGCCAATGTGCCCACCAGCCGCTCTACCGGCGAGGCCGCGGTGACCGCGCGCGCCAGCGCGCGGTGCGCCTCGCCCATGCGCCGCAGATCCTGGACGTGCAGCTCCTCCAGGGCCGCGCCGACCGCCTGGCTCACCGCGACGAACGGTGTCTCGCGCGGCACCTCCACCAGCGCGACTCCCCGAGCACGGCACTCCGCAACGAGCCTCGGCGGCACCTGGTCGTGGACCGGGGTCACCCCGAACCCGAGCGCGCCGACCCCCGCCTGCACCAGCCCGGCCACGTAGGAGCGCACGTCATCGGGGTCGACGGACATATTGACCCCGGCGGTCAGCAGCAGTTCCGAGCCGCGCAGGTAGGGGGCGGGGTCGGCCAGTTCGCTGACTAGCGCCCACCCCACCCGCGGTTCGGCGCCCGGGGCCGCGACGACGGTACTCAGCGCGAGGTCGCGGCGCTCGGTGATCGCGCGCAGGGGGACCGTCCGCACGGCGGAGCTGTGGGGTAGTACGTGAGGCAACAGTGCGGTCCAACCATCTTTTCGCGAACAACTGGACGGATCGTCCATTTCCCCGCAGCTTAGCCGGTGCCTACCGTTCTCGCGGCACACCAGTTGATAGCGCCCGATAGAAGGGATAAGCGCGGCGTTCAACGGACCGCCGCAGGGATAACCACGACCATCACGGGATAGACGGGAACGAGAAACATGACCGCTCCGATCGGACCGACCGACTCCAGCCGGGTACCGCGCTTCGCCGGTCCGGCCACCTTCGCTCGGCTGCCCCGCCTCGACCAGGTCGAGCACGCCGACATCGCGGTCGTCGGTGTCCCGTTCGACACCGGAGTCTCCTACCGGCCCGGCGCCCGCTTCGGCCCCGCCTCCATCCGCGAGGCCAGCCGCCTCCTGCGCCCCTACCACCCGGGCCTCGACGTCTCCCCGTTCGCCGAACTCCAGGTCGTCGACGGCGGCGACATCGCGGTCAACCCCTACTCCATCGGCGACGCCGTCGAGACCATCGAGGACGCGGCGGGCGCGTTCGCCAAGGGCGGCACCCGCCTGGTCACACTCGGCGGCGACCACACCATCGCGCTGCCCCTGCTGCGCTCGCTCCACGCGCAGCACGGCCCCATCGCCATGCTCCACTTCGACGCCCACCTCGACACCTGGGACACCTACTTCGGCGAGCCCTACACCCACGGCACGCCCTTCCGGCGCGCCGTCGAGGAGGGCATCCTCGACACCGAGGCGATCTCCCACGTCGGCATCCGCGGCCCGCTGTACGGAAAGAAGGACCTGGAGGACGACCGCCGCTTCGGTTTCGGCATCGTCACCGCCGCCGACGTGATGCGCAAGGGCGTCGACGAGATCACCGGCGCGCTGCGCCAGCGCATCGGCTCCCGCCCCCTGTATGTGTCCGTCGACATCGACGTGCTCGACCCCGCCCACGCTCCGGGCACCGGGACCCCCGAGGCGGGGGGCCTGACCAGCCGCGAACTCCTGGAGATCCTGCGCGGGCTGGCCGACTGCAACCTGGTGGGGGCCGATGTCGTGGAGGTCGCCCCCGCCTACGACCACGCGCAGATCACCGCGACCGCCGCCTCCCACGTCGCCTACGATCTGGTCAGCGTGCTGGCACTGGAGCGGACCCGCACCGCGCGGACGTCCGGCTGATCGTTAGCCCCGGGGCGTGGCCGGCCACGCCCCGGAGGGCTCCCTCAGGACGCGGCGGCCCGCTCCTTCACGCCGTCGGGCACACGCCGCGCCCACACGGTGGCGATCAGCGAGCCCGACATGTTGTGCCACACCGAGAACAGGGCACCGGGCAGGGCGGCCAGTGGGGCGAAGTGCGCGGCGGCCAGCGCCGCCGCCAGCCCCGAGTTCTGCATGCCGACCTCGATGCTGACCGCCCGCCGCGCCGACTCGGGCAGCCCGCTGGCCCGTCCCGCGGCATACCCCAGCGCCAGGCCGAGCGCGTTGTGCACCACGACCGCAAGCGCCAACAGCGGCCCCGTGTCCAGCACCGCCCCGGCGTTGGCGCCGACGATCGCCATGACCACGACGACGATTCCGCCGACCGACAGCAGCGGTAGCAGGGGCAGCACCCTGCGCACGAACGCACCGGCGGCCGCGCGCACGATCAGCCCGGCGACCACCGGACCCAGCACGACCTGCAGGATGGACACGAACAGGCCACCCGCGTCCACCGGCAGCGACGACCCCGCCAGCCAGAGCACCAGCAGCGGGGTCAGGACAGGCGCGAGCAGCGTCGAGACCGACGTCATCGCGACCGACAGCGCCACGTCACCGCGCGCCAAAAAGACGATCACGTTGGAGGCCGTCCCGCCCGGCGAGGCACCGACCAGCACCATGCCGACCACCAGCAGCGGCGGCAGTTGCAGGAGTAGCGCGATGCCGTAGCCGGCCAGGGGCATGACCAGGAACTGGGCGGCGACGCCGATGAGCACCGCCTGCGGGCGCCGGGCGACGATCGCGAAGTCGGCGGCGCGCAGCGTGAGGCCCATGCCGAACATGATCACGCCGAGGAGCACGGTGATAGCGGGGGAGAGCCGCGCCGCCTGGTCGGGCGCGGCGAGTCCGGCGGCGGCACCGAGCAGGATCAGTACCGCGAACCACCGGCTGGCGAACGCGGCGATCCGCATCATGAGGGCCATGCTGTCGTCCTTCGTCGATGTCGATGGGGAAAGCGGTGGAAATAGGGAATCATGCCAGGGGTCGGGGACGTCCCCGACCCCGCTGCTGGTGGTGGGCGGTGCGGCCCCGGACCGGTCCTGCGGGCGGCGTCGCCGCGGTGAACGCGTGACGGCCCACGGGGAGCCGGCGTGGCCCTTCGCGGCGTGGGCTGGGCCGAAATCATTGACATCTTTTATTGGCTCATTACTCATGAGTATTGTTGGGTGGGACCGCCGGTCCTGCGGGCCGGAAGCGCCTGCGTGGAGGTTGCAGTGCGAGAACACCCCTGGAGGCCATCCGACGCACCGCGCCAGGATGGGCGCGTTGCCGTGATCACCGGCGCGAACAGCGGGATCGGCTACGAGACCGCCCGTATCCTCGCGACACTCGGTGCCCGGACCGTGCTGGCCTGCCGCGACCCCGAGCGCGGGGCGCGGGCGCTGGAGCGCCTGCGCCTTGAGGCCCCAGGCGCCCAGGCCGACCTCGCACTTCTCGACCTGGCCAGCCTCGCCTCCGTCCGCGACTTCGCCGAGGACCTTCCCGCCGAACGCGTGGACCTGCTGATCAACAACGCGGGCGTCATGGCCCTGCCCCACCGCACCACCGCCGACGGCTTCGAGATGCAGTTCGGCACCAACCACCTCGGGCACTTCGCGCTGACCGGCCTTCTCCTCCCGCGCCTCCTGACCGCCGACGCCCCGAGCGTGGTCACCGTCAGCAGTGGGCTCCACCAGCAGGGCCGGATCGATTTCGGCACGCCCCACGCACCCGACCGGTACCGCAAGTGGGGTGCCTACAACCGCTCGAAACTCGCCAACCTGCTGTTCAGTGGGGAACTGCACCGCCGCGCCGAGCGCGCCGGGGCGAATCTGCGTTCGTCGGCCTCCCACCCCGGCGTAGCCACGACCAACCTCTCGGCGGTCGGCCCCACCTTGGAGGGACGCGCCAGAGTCGGTGAACTCATGGTGCGTGCCGTCGGCCTCGTCGGGCAGAGCGAACTCGCGGGCGCGCTGCCGACCGTCCGCGCGGCCGTCGACCCCTCGGTACCCGGCGACGCCTATATCGGCCCGACCGGCTTCTTCGGCGTCCGCGGCGCACCCCGCTTCTGCCGGCGCAGCCGTGCGGCCCGCGACCGCGCGGACGCCGCCGCCCTCTGGGCTCTCTCCGAGGAACTGACCGGCGTCACCTACAGGTGGAACTGACGCGCCGCCTTCGCCGGTCCTGAGGCCCGCGCAGGAGGCCCGCAAAAATACGTGGACACTCGCTCCGATGATCTCCATGATCGGACGCGTTCCATTTTTCCCCATACCCCGTGAAAGGGGCGTTTTGCGCATGCCCAGCCCTGCCCTGACCGACGAACAGGTCGAGCGGTTCATCTCCGACGGGTTCGTCCACCTTGAGCAGGCGTTTCCCCGGGAGCTCGCCGACGAAGGGCGCGCGTACCTGTGGGCAGCGACCGGCAAGGACCCCGACGACCCGTCCACCTGGACCGAACCGGTGAGCCGACTGGGCGACTTCCACCAGCGGCCCTTCGAACTCGCCGTGAACACCCCGCGCCTGCACTCCGCCTTCGACCAGCTGGTCGGCCCCGGCCGCTGGTGCGAACGCGGCAGCCTGGGCACCTTCCCTGTCCGGTTCCCGCATGCTGATGCCCCGGGGGACGACGGCTGGCACATCGACGCCGGATGGCACCCCGAGCTGGAGCGCCTGGCCAAGGAAGGCGTCGACTGGTCCACGTTCGACTGGACCACGATCGACTTCTCCGGCTACCGCTGCAACCTGCGTTCCCGCGGCCGGGCCCTGCTCATGCTGTTCCTGTTCTCCGATGTCGGCGAGGACGACGCTCCCACCCGCATCCGTGTCGGCTCCCACCTCGACGTGCCCCCGCTCCTCGAACCGCACGGAGAGGAGGGCACCAGCCTGCACGCTGCCAAGGAGACCGAGCACCGCCCGGTCGTCTCGGCCACCGGCCGCGCCGGGGACGTTTACCTGTGCCACCCGTTCCTGGTGCACGCCGCCCAGCCGCACACCGGCACCCGGCCCCGCTTCATGGCCCAGCCGCCGCTGCAGCCCGTCCACCAACTGGCCCTCGACCGGCCCAATGGGCGCTTCTCCCCGGTGGAGCTGGCGGTCCTGCGGGGGTTGGGACGGGAGCCGTCTCTCGGCCCCTGGGAGACCACCTGAGGTCGCCGCGCCCGGCCCCCGTACCGGCCCGTCGATGGCTGTTGCTGCGTTCATAAAGTTCAATTCAATACGAGCAGAAAAAGCAGGATGACGTCGTAGAACGGGTTGCAATCAGGTGCTAGCGTCCGCACATGCGAGTCGATGAGTACCTGGCGCACGACGCGACCGGACTCGCGGCCCTGGTACGCGACGGTGAAGTACCGGCTGTCGACGTGCTGGAGGCCGCGATCACCCGGGCCGAAGAAATTAACCCTCATCTCAACGCGATCATCCGGCCCATGTACGAGGAGGCGCGCCGCCGCGCCTCTTCGTCCTCCTTTCCCGACGACGCTCCCTTCCCCGGCGTTCCGTTCCTCCTCAAGGACCTGTTCCAGGACTACGCGGGCGTGCCGACCTCCATGGGCTGCCGTGCGATGCGCGGCGTGCCCGTGCCCCAGCACGCAGAAATCGTCCGCCGCTGGCTGGACGCCGGGCTGATCCCCTTCGGTAAAACCAATCTCCCCGAGTTCGGCGCGAAAGGCATCACCGAGCCCCTCGTGTTCGGTGCCACCCGCAACCCCTGGAACCTCACCCGCACGCCGGGTGGTTCCTCTGGCGGATCGGCCGCTGCTGTCGCGGCCGGGATCGTTCCCGCCGCGGGGGCCAACGACGGCGGCGGCTCGATCCGGATCCCCGCCGCCTGCTGCGGGCTGGTCGGCCTCAAACCGGGCCGCGGCCGCGTGCCCTTCGGGCCTCTGATGGGCGAGCCCATGCACGGCGCCGCCGTCAACGGCGTCGTCACCCGCACGGTCCGCGACAGCGCCGCCCTGCTCGATGCCATGGCCGGGCCCGAGCCCACCTCGCCCTACCCCATCGCCGCGCCCGAGCGCCCCTACCGCGAGGAGGTCGCCCGTGACCCGGGGCGGCTGCGCGTCGGCTTCACCGAGCGGTCCCCTCTGGGCACCCCGGTCCACCCCGAGGCCGTGGCCGCGGTCCGCGCCGCCGCCGCGCTCCTCGAAGGGCTGGGCCACGACGTCGAACATGCCGAGCCGGCCATCGACGGCCGCGCGCTCACCCAGGACTTTTTGACCCTGTGGTACGGCTCCATGGCGGCTCTGGTGGAGGGGATCAAGGCGCAGACCGGGTGCGGCGAGGACGATTTCGAGCCCGACAGCCTGATGCTGGCCGCCATGGGGCGGTCGATGAACGCCCCCTCCTACGTACGCTGCCACGATCACTGGAACGAGCACATCCGCGCGCTGGCCGACTTCCACGGCCGGTACGACCTGCTCCTCACCCCGACGATCGCCGGTCCGCCGGTCCCCATCGGGCGTCTCGACCCGCCCGCTTGGCTCCGCGCCGCCGAACGTGTCCTCGTGCGGACTCGCACCGAGCGGATCGTCACCACGACCGGCCTGATCAACGCCGAGACGATAAAAAACCTGACCGCGACCCCGTTCACCCTCTTGGCCAACCTCACCGGTGTCCCAGCGATCTCGCTCCCTTTGCACTGGACCTCCGACGGGCTGCCCCTCGGCGTCCAGTTCGTCGCCCCTGCGGGCGGCGAGGGTCTGCTGCTCCGCCTGGCCGGCCGCTTGGAGGAGACCAGACCCTGGGCTCACCGGCGGCCCCAGGGAGTGCCGTTCCCCGCCCCCGACTCCGCCGAGGCGTCCCCGACGACCGGATCGGCGCGCGCCTGAGCGCGCGGCGGCCGCGTCGCCGCGTCCGGGCGGAGCCCAGGGGCGACCGCTGGTCTCCTCTGACGGCGTGACCGTGGAGCCGGGAGGGGCACGACCGGTCGGCACCGTCCTGGAGGGGCAGTCTGCACCCCCGGTAGCCCCCTGAGGACCGTCCGACCGGCGCGCATGCCGTGGTCCGGGGCTCGGATCGCCGGACCGCTCTCCGGCTCCCGAGACCCGGACCTCCGGTAACGGGGAGTGCCCTGCTCCGCTACGAGCGCCGGGCGGCGTCGCGGTCGGAGTCACAGGCGGGCGAAGCTGGGGCCGTGCCGCGGGCCCCGGGCCCCTATGCCTGGTCGGCGGCCTCCACGGTGATGCTGTGCGCGACTCCCGCGGTCCTGCCGCCCTCCGGTGTGACACACGGGGTGTCGAAGGGGCCGAGCACCGGAGCGTCGATCTTGATCACCATGTCGCCGGGCGTGAGGTCGATGGTGCCCGCGCCGCCGACCGTGTAGTCCCCGCCGAACGGTTTGAGGGTGATGGCGTCGCCGCCGTTGATGCGGTCGGCGGTGGCTCCGGGAGAGTCGAGCTGGGTGGCGTCGCCCGCCGAGCTCGCGATGTCCAGAGTGGCGGTGATGTCCTTGCCGTCCATGCCGCCGACGAGGTCCAGGATGTCGGGCGCCACCTGGGGCGGGTCGAGGGTGACGGTGGCCTCCAGGTCGACGGAGGCCCCCGGGGCGGCGGTCGCCGAACCGGTGAGATCCACGGTCACTTCGGCGTCGAAGGGCGGGAAGTACTGGTGGTACTCCGCGGGCGGGGTGCAGCGGAAGTCGTAGGTGGTCGTTCCCGCGTAGGCCGCTGTGGGGGAGGCCAGCAGGATTCCGGTGGCGGTGAGGGCGAGGGCTGAGGTCGAGACGGTCGAGCGTTTGCGGGGTGTCGTCTCCATGTCGGTGCTCCCGGTTGGCGGGGGTCGCTCAGGACTGGTGTCGGGGAACGCCGCACGTGACCGGCCACGGTCGCGCCTGCCGAGAGGGGTCGGGTGCGGTGGGGGAAAAAGGGATCTCGCGCCCGGTGGTGATCGTGGGGGAGTGGACGGGCAGGGTGGTGATCGTTAGCAAGCAGCTGCTTGTTTTGTTTCTATCTCAACCAGACTCCGCGGTGGGCGTCAACGGGGGGACGCGGTGAAAGCTCGGTCGGCCCTGCCCCGTCTAGACGAGTGATTCCTTGTAGGGCTGTTAATGGTCGTATCCGGTGAGTGATCGGAGGACGGGATGGCCCATGCGGTGGTTGTTCCAGACCGCGGCGGTCAACGCGAGAATGCGCTGGCCGACCCGG
>NZ_BAAAPC010000037.1:0-17187 GCF_039530945.1 Nocardiopsis rhodophaea | reverse complement strand
GTGCCCCTACCGCCGCCGCTGCCGGAGGCCGTCCACATCAACCCGCCCCGCCCCGAGGGCGAGGGCAGCAACTCCGACCTGGGAGAACACGCGGCATAGAACGTCTCAACTGATTTGACAGCTTCCGGAACGCCAACTACCCGGCCTTGGGGAATTCCCACCATCTTATTGGGTCCCTGTCCGGAAACCTCGGGGCACCTCACCCTGAGCCGGGCACGAGCGGGCCGACCGGTCGACTGGCGGGCCGGCTGGCGGGCGGGGACCGTTCTCCAGGACGGAGGAGGGCAGCCCCCTCGCTTGAGGGCCCGCGCTGGTCCGGACGCGGTCCGGGGGCGGCGCTCCGGGGGCGGCCGGTTCGGCGTGGATGAGCGGGACGGGCCGACCCGCTGCACCGCGCACCATCCGATGAGGGCCTCCGGCCTCACCTCATCGGGAGAGTCGGGAGCACGTGTCGGCCATGAGGCTCGCGACGGCCTCCACCTGATGGTCCAGGTAGAAGTGAGCGCCGGAGAAAGGGTGGACCTCTATGGACGCCGCGGTGTGGCGGCTCCACGCCTGGGCCTCGTCAGGGGCGACGAGGGGGTCGGATGTGCCGTACAGGACGGAGATCGGACAGTTCACTACAGTGCCGGGAGCGTGACGGTAGGTCTCGACCGCCCGGTAGTCGGCCCGGATCACGGGCAGGAAGAGATCGGTGATCTCCGGATCCTCCAGGAGAGCGCTCTGTGTGCCGCCGAGGCTCTTGATCTCCGTTATCACGCCTTCGTCGTCCCGCTGGTGAACGTTGCCGTCGCGCTGGATCGACGGGGCACGGCGGCCTGAGGCGAAAAGGACGGTCACCTCGATTCCCCTCTGCTCCACGCGGGAGGCGGTCTCGTAGGCGACCGTCGCGCCCATGCTGTGGCCGAAGAGGCTCAGGGGCAGGTCGTCCAGAGGTGCGACTTCATCGGCGACGTGGTCGGCGAGCGTCTTCAGGTCGTCGATGAGGGGCTCGGACGAGCGGTCCTGCCGACCGGGGTACTGGACGGTGAGCACGTCGACCGTCTCCGGCAAGGCGAACACGAGGGAGCGTAAGGCGCTCGCCGCGCCTCCGGCATGCGGCAGGGCGATGATCCTGCCCGTGGGAGAGGCGGCCGGGCGGAAACTGCGGAGCCACTTGCCCGCAGGGCGGCGGGAGGAACGGAGCACAGGCCGGGAGGAAGTCATGAAGGGGACCTTTGCGTCGGAAGCGGTTGTGGGGCCCGCTCAAGGAGCGGGATGGCTGGGCCGATCGGCGGAAACGAACGGGGCGCTCTCCTGAGCGAGGCCGGTGGCAGCGCGTCGGACCGACGGGCTGGCCCAGGCGCGCGACACGGCGACCAGCCACTTGAGCTCCGCGTCGAATGATCTGCTCTTGGAGCTCTGCCAGAGCTTTTTGGGTTCGGAGGAGCCGGTGAATCCTGCGGCTCTTCTCTGGATGGCGGCCTCGATGCAGATGGCGGCCAGGGCGGCCTCGTAGCGGCGGCGCGGTCGGCGCCACAGCGGCGGGCAGTGGCGCTGGGCCTGGAGTTCGAGATCGTCCGCTCCCCAACGGGCCAGCGCGAGAATGCCGTCCCAGGTCTCGATCGTCCGCCGGTACAGCTGCGTCCAGGGGTCGGGAAGAGAGCGGGGCGGAAGGAGGACGATGTCGGGATCGGCCTCAGAGAGGCGGAGCCAGAAAGGTTCGAGGCGGCGGTGGTCGCGCTTCTGGCGCCAGGTCACGATCTTACGGGTCAGTGCGGCGGTCAGGCCGGGCGCCGACATCCCCATGATGACGAGCAGGAAACCGCCCTTGATGATGATGTTCCCCGCATATTGAACGAGCATTTTCTGCTCTTCGAAGGCCCCTGCGTACACCAACATGGTCCAGGTGTGCAGAACGAGTGCCGAAGTGTAGGCGACGCAGGTGAGCGCCAGACCGATGCGGGCCGACCACAACTGCGCCAAAGACGCCTGCTTGAGGCTCAGGACGATGCAGGCGAGCAGCGCGACGGCGTCGTAGATGCCGTAGATCCACAGGAAGCCGACCAGGGGGGCGGGGCCGAGGGCGAAACGCAGTTCGAAATCGGTGGCCGGCCATTGCTCCTGCTGCGTCAGATAACCGAGAAGGAACAGCGCGGACATGGAGAACAGCGTTAGGGCCGCCGCGGTGATGCGCCAGCATCGGAACAGGTCTGCTCGCCCTTGTGAAATGCGGGTGCTCAACGCCTCCCACATCGCTGCGAGGATGACGACTTGGCCGACCTGGATCAGGAGTGTGGCGACGAGGGGAACGCCGATGAGGGCCTCGGCCCCCATGTAGAGAGGCGGAATGCGGATCGTGGCGGTGAACGCATAGGCGGTCAGTGCGGTGCATAACCACCCATGCCCCTTGGTGCGGCGGGACCACCACCAGATCGCGGCTGCCCAGAGGAGGATGACTGTGACGACTTCGACCGTGAGCGCGAGGCGGGTGCTGTCCATCCGGCTACCGAAGGGCGCGCTCGAGCGGGGAAAGGGAATCCGCGTCATCGAGAGAGGCGATGTCACGGTCCCATCTGTGCCGGGCGATGACGGTGGCCATGATCTCCGCCTCCGCCTCCTGCTGGTCGCTGTAGTTGGATCTGGCGAGGACCGAGCGGATCTGACCGGGGTCGATTCCGGGAAGGAAATTGGCCAGATCCGTCTGGCCGTGGTTGTGGCCGCAGATCATGTGGGCCAGCTCGTGCAGGATGATGTGGTCGCGGTGCACGTGGCTCCGGGCGTCCACGAAGATATAGTTGATCTTCCCGAGTGCGAGCCACAACCCACAGGGGGCGTCGGCTTCCAGGTGGATGTCGCGGATCCGGATGACACCGCCGATGTGGGCGGCAACCGAGTCGACCATGGCGTCCACCGTGAAGGGGGACGGCAGGTCGATCTCGTTCAGCAGGGCCTCGTAATCTTCCCATTCGGTCGAAGCGGAAACCGATGTCGTGTGCCCCGAATTTTCAGAGGGGGCCGCAGTGGGCCTCCGGCCTCTAATAAACACTCCTGAGTCCATATGTTCCCCATAATTTCGTTCCCGCAGCAGAAAGAACGGCGAGCGGGATCAGCATTGCCGGCAAAGTCGATTACCGTCCTTGCTTCGTTCGGTCGTCTTCTTCCGGCGGTTCCTTCCCCGGTGTTCCGGTGTCCGCGTACGCCGATTCCAGATTGTTGATCTCGGAGGCGACCTGTGCAAGGAGTGAGCGGATCACTTTGAGCTGTGAGGTGGCCTCTCCGGTGGCGGCGTTGCGCATCTTGATTCCCTCGAGCCCGACCGCCTTCATGTCTCGGAGCAGAAGAACCTGTTCGTGGACCGAGCCGTCTTGATCGCCTCCAGGAAGTAGGTAGCGCGGGTCGACACCGAAGAAGCGTGCCATCCCGACCACGATGCTCGCGGACACTTGTTTTCGTAGGCCCCTGCGAAGGTAGCTGATGTAGGTGTTGGAGATCCCCCGCCGCTTGTGGCCTTCATCGGCCTCGGTGAATTCGTCCCAGTGCTCCGTGATCCAGGCGGCGACCTCCTGATCACTGAACTTGTTCCCGTCGGGGCTGCGCACGGTGTCGAACAGCAAGTTCAACTTGTTGGCCAGGCTCCAGTGGCCGCTTGCGGACACTTCATCCATGGTCGGGCAGGCACCACCTCTCTTGAACAGGTGAAATGTTCACGACCTGCGACGTCTCCAACCCTCCCCTCCCTTGGGGTTAACTGAAGTTAAGCATTGCCTCAGGGTGTCAACTGTAGTTAGAGTAACGGCGATCCGGGAGGCGTAGAAAGGTCACTCGGTGCCCCACATCTAAAGGCCGACATCCGAAGGTGGGGGCCTGGAGGGTGACCGCACCGACGCCCTGACGTTGCGATGACGGACCGGTTGGAAGCGCGCTTCCGACCGGAAAACCTGTGTGCGCCATGTCAATTGATCATGGTGGCACACCTTTATTCCTGTCCATGAATCCGACAAGTCCGGTCACCGGTTCCGCAGACCTGCCGAGTCCGAAGTGCGGGTCCGTCGGATGGCGAGTCGGCACCGGCGCCCCCTCTGCATAGCTTTCACTGCCGTACCCGCACGTCAAGGGGCGTGCCCGCCAGAACTTTAGTCTCAGATGAATGGCAACCCACGTGAGCGAAGATAGAGGTCGTATGTTGAATCGGACCCTGGAGTCCGCACCGCCCTCCTCTGTAGAGGTGGACGGGGTACGTATTCTCGTCGCTCTGAAGAACGAAGTTGTGCGTCGCGGGTTGGAGACCCTGCTGTGCTCAATCGAGGTCGCACAGGACGTGGAGAGCTGCGCCCGCTCCGCTGAGGCGCTCGCCGTCGCCATGGCGAAGCGGTCGGACGTCCTCATCGTCGGCCTGGATGACCACGGCGAGGGGCTCGATCTTCTGCTGAGCGACCCGCGGATCGGCCGCTGCAAGGTCCTGCTGCTCATGCGCGGTTCCGGGGAGGCCCAGCTCTCCTCGGCCGCCCGGTTGAGAGCCGACGGATACCTCCTCGAAGAGGAACTGACGGTCCGCACGCTTGAGGACACCCTCCACCGCCTCCTGAAGGGTGAGGTGCCGATGCCGCCGGCCATGGTGCGGGTGCTGCTGCACCGCGCCGGACGTCCGTCGGCGTCCAGGGGGGCGGCCGCCCCGTCGACGCCCGCTCGCGGAGCCCGGCTGACCCTGCGGGAGCGGCAGGCGCTGGCCCTGCTGGTGGAAGGGATGAGCAACAAGCAGATCGCCCGGCGAATGTGCATCTCGGACCACGCCATCAAGCGCGTCATGGGCAAGATGCTCATCAAACTCGACTGCGCCAATCGGACGCAGGCGGTGGCCTTGGCCCTGAGATACGGGCTCGCCGAATCCGCGCACTCGTGAACGGAAGAATGATGGACTTCAGCCTGCTCTTCTTCGCCAACCGTGAGGCGACCGACCCGCCCAAGGAGTACGACCTCCTCATCGAGTCCGCGCGCTTCGCCGACGAGCACGGTTTCACAGCGCTCTGGCTCCCCGAACGCCACTTCCATCCCTTCGGGGGCGCCTACCCCAACCCGGCGCTGGCCGCCGCGGCCCTGGCAGCGCGGACCGAGCGGGTGCGGTTGCGGGCCGGCAGCGTCGTGCTCCCCCTGCATGATCCCCTCTCCGTCGTCGAGGACTGGTCGTTCGTGGACAACCTGTCGCGCGGCCGGGTCGACCTCTCCCTTGCCACGGGGTGGAACGCCAATGACTTCGTTCTGCGGCCTGAGCGGTACGAGACGCGGCGCGCCTTCACCCTCGACCACATGGACACCCTGCGCGACCTGTGGGCGGGCCGTGCGACGACGCGGGTGAACGGAGAAGGTAAGGAGGTGGTCGTCACCGCCTATCCGCGGGCCGTCCAGCAGGAACTGAACCTTTGGCTGACCTGCTCCTCCAACCCCGCCAACTTCGGTGAAGCCGGCACACGAGGGGCCAACGTGCTGACCGCGCTGCTCTTCCAGACGGTGGACGACCTGGTCCCGGGGATCGAGTCCTACCGCAAGGCGCGCGAGGCGGCGGGCTTCGACCCGGACGGGGGCACGATCACGGTCATGCTGCACACCTTCGTCGGTGAGACCGAGGAGGAGGTGCGGTCGACCATCCGGGAGCCCTTCCGGAAGTACCTGGAGTCGTCGGTCTCGCTGTGGCGCAGCAAGTGGCCTGAGCTGGCCAGGGCGGACGGGGCGCATCTGCTCGACCACGCCTTCGAGCGCTACTACCGGTCCTCGGCGCTGTTCGGGTCGGTCGACCGCTGCGTCGATTTCGCGCGCGAGCTGCGTGAGATCGGGGTGGACGAGATCGCCTGCCTGGTCGACTTCGGTGTGTCCGACCTCCAGACCCTGGCGGGTCTGGAACACCTGGACCGGGTGCGGCGCGAGGTCAGCGCCTAGGGTGTGTCCCCACACGCCGGGATGCCTCCGGGTCACACGTTCAGGGGTGCGACGAGATACCCCACTTCTCCGGCGGCCCGTCGTCGCCCCTCCATGAGCCGCGGATGGGGCGGCCAGGCTCGCCACGACACGAGAACCGGGAGTTTCCGACAATGCCGGCCACCATCTCATCGGCTACGACACCACCCCTGTCGCCGGAGGACGTCACTTACGCCCGCGACGCGCCGCCCATCGACTGGTTCATGCGACCGTCCGCCCCGGCCGAGTCCGGCGCGCACAGCCTGGTCCTGTGGGATCTCGACTCGGTGCTCCTGCACGCACGCAGGCTCGACCGCGAGGCGCACCGGGTGGCCTTCGCGGAGTTGACCGGGGCGCGGCCACGACATGAACCCCTCCTCTCCGATCAGAGCGACCCCCGCTTCGCCGTGGCGCTCCTGCGCTGCAACGGGTCCACCGAAGGGCGCGCACGCCTGATGCTGCCCCTCTACCTCCCGGCTCTGGTCACCGCCTACAGGACCCTGGTCCGCCGACGCCCCTGGCTGTTGCCGCAGAGGTGCGAGCGCTCGTTCGCCCGGATGCGCCGCAACGCGTCCGTGCCCGGTGTGGTCCAGTCCTTCGTCTCCGCACGGTTGCGCCCCAACGCGCTGCTGGCGCTGAAGGCGGTCGGTCTCGATCGCTACCTCGACCCACGGGTGGCCGCGTTCGGCTCTGACCACGTCGATATGGACGGGATCGCGACGACGGCGGTGCGCCGTGCCGAGTACGCACACGGCCGCAACCTCGCTCATCTCGCCCCGAACCTGGTGAGCCTCCGCGACCGGCGGCATCGCGCCGACCGGTCCGCATGAGCGGACGGCGGGCCCGATGGCGGGACTCGCCCCTGGCGGGCCGGGGGCCCGGCCGGCCAGGGCTCGTACGGGCGCGGAGGAGGGGGACGTCCGCCCGTGCCCGTACGCCGGGCGGGGCCGCGGCTCCGCCAGAGTCAGACCGCGCGGCACGCTAGTGCGTGGCGCGGTGGTGGAACCTGTGGACCGCGATCGGCGCGCAGATCGCCACGATGACGAGGCACCAGGCGAACGCCCCCCATCCGCGCCACTCCAGCGGCTGCTGCAGGAGGAAGCCGCGGACGGCGTCGACGATCACGGTGATCGGTTGGTACTCGGCGAAGATCCGCAGGCCGGTGGGCATGGAATCGGTGGGGACGAAGGCGCTGCTGGCGAAGGTCAGGGGAAGCAGCCAGATGTAGTTGGCCGACTGGACGCCCTCGGCGTTGCGGACCAGCAGCCCGATGAGCGAGGAGATCCAGGAGAAGGTGAGGCTGACCAGGAGCAGCAGGGCGATCGCTGCGATCCAGCCCGCCACCCCGGCCGTGGGCCGGAAGCCCACCACCAGTCCGATCAGCACGCCGACCCCGATGATCAGTGAGTTGCGTGCCACGTCGGCCAGGATCCGGCCGCTGAGCACCGCCGACGGGGCCATCGGCAGTGAACGGAACCGGTCGACCAGTCCCCGCTTCATGTCCTCGGCCAGGCCGACGCCGGAGTTGACCGCGCCGAACGCGACGGTCTGCACGAGGATTCCGGCCATGAGGAAGTTGGTGTAGGTCATCCCGGGGGTGAGGATCGCGCCCCCGAACACGTACCGGAACAGCAGTACGAAGATGATCGGGTTGACCGTCGCGAAGATGAGCTGCTCCGGGATGCGGGGGATGTGCCGCAGACTTCGCTCGGTCAGCACGAGGGTGTCGGTGATGGTCCCCCGCAGCGGCACGTGGGCGCGCCTATGGGCGGGGGTGACGGGTTCTGCTGTGGTAGCCATGGGCCTCTCCGGCTTCGTGGATGGTCGGGTTCAGGCGTTCTGGGGTTCGGGCGACCGGCTCCCGGTCAGGGTGAGGAACACGTCGTCGAGTGTGGGCTCCCGCAGGCGCACGTCGGCGACGTCGATCTTCTCCTCGTCGAGTGCTCGGATGACCCGGGCCAGCAGGCGCGCTTGCCTGTCCACGGGCACGGTGATCAGGCCGCTGTCCGGGACGATTCCGGCCGGCCCGGAGCCGAAGCGCTCGACGGTGCCGAGTGCGACCTTCGGTTCGGTTCCCGGGGCGAGGTGTACCTCCAGCCGCGCACCCCCGACCTGTTCCTTGAGCGATTCGGGGGAACCCTGGGCGGCGACGGCCCCTTTGTCGATCACCACGATGTCGTCGGCCAGCTCCTCAGCCTCCTCCAGGTACTGCGTGGTCAGCAGCAGCGAGGTTCCGGAGTCGACCAGGTCGCGGACCAGTCCCCAGACGGTGCGTCGGCTGGAGGGGTCCAATCCGGTGGTGGGCTCGTCCAGGATCAGCAGTTCCGGAGCGATGATCAGGCTTGCCGCCAGGTCCAATCGCCGACGCATACCGCCGGAGTAGGTCTTGACCAGGCGCTTTCCAGCCTCGGTTAGCTCGAAGAGTTCGATCAGCTCGGCGGCGCGGCGACGCGCGTCGCCGCGGGTGAGGCGGTAGAGCCGACCGATCATCTCCAGGTTCTCGTATCCGGTGAGGTAGTCGTCGAGCGCGGCGTACTGTCCGGTCAGCCCGATCCGGGAGCGCACCTCCCGAGCGTCGGCCACCACGTCCCGTCCGAGTACGGTCACCGTTCCCGTGTCGAAGGGCAGCAGGGTGGAGATGATCCGCACTGTGGTGGTCTTACCGGCGCCGTTCGAACCGAGTAGGCCGAGCACACTGCCGCGGGGGGCCGAGAAGCTCAGGCCGTTGACCGCGTGGACCTGCCCGTATCGCTTGTACAGGCCGTCGACCACCAGCGCCGAATCCGCCTCTGACATGCGTCTCTTCTTTCATCCTCGGAGGAGTTGTATCCTAGAGCGTCTCATAGTGAGCCTCTAGATAGTGAAATGGTTCAGTAATATGCCAAGTATGGGCACTCCTGCTTTTGAGCGTCAAGCCGAATCCGGGGCCCAGGACACGACTCCTGGCACGGTCTCCGCCCGTGAGGTCATCGCCCTGCTGTTCGACGCCTCCCACCAGATGTGCCTGCGTTCGGACCGTCTGCTCGGTGCGTCGATCGGGTTGTCCGAGGCCCGCGCCCGCCTCCTCGTGGCCGTGGGCGAGCGGGAGCCCGCCCGGATGGGCAGGCTCGCCAACGACCTCGGCGTCAGCGCGCGCTCGGTCACCGCCATAGTCGACGCCCTCGAACGCGAGGGGCTCGTCACCCGGGAACCCGACCCCGAGGACCGGCGCGCCACCCTGCTCCGGCTCACGGCCGACAGCCACGTCCGGATGAACCGACTGCACGAAGCACAGAACCAGCTCGCCGAGGAGCTCCTCGCCCCCCTCGACTCCGGGGACCGGGCGGAGCTCCACCGCGTGCTCACCCTGCTCAAGGCCGCTGCCGCGCACGATGGGGCGCCCCTCGCGGGGCACCCCGAAAAGGCGCCCACCTGAGAAGAACGGGGCGCCCGTTCCTCTCTCTCCCCTCCGCCTTCCACCGCCCTAGGCTCCCCACCGAACGATGAGGAACAACTAGGTAACGACGCCGTGACGGAGCGCCCAGCGTTCCACCGGCGACGGCGTTCCGCGGTGGAAGGCGATTCCCATGACCACTGTGCCCACCGGCCTGCTAACGACGGACACTGCCGAACCGCCCGCTTCGGACACGCCCGCGCCGACGGTTCCGCTTGCCAGAACCCACCTCGCACTCGGCTATCTCGGGTTCTCGGCCACGCTCTTCTTCCTCTCTCTGTTCCACACCGCCCTGGTGCCCTTCGAGTTCATCACCGCCGTCTTCCCGATGGCGATCTTCTTCGGCGGGGTCGCGCAGTTCACCGCCGGGATCTGGGCCCACCAGCGACGCGACCACTTCGCCGCGGTGCTCTTCACCTCCTTCGCCGCCTTCTGGCTCAGCTACTCGCTGTACACCTGGCGGCTCCTCCCCCCGCTCGTGGCGGAGTACGGCAACGCCGTCACCGCCGCGACCGGCAGCTTCACCCTCGCCTGGGGCGTTCTGGCCCTGTTCTTCACTGTCGCCGCGCGCGCGGTCGACCGGGCCACCTTCGCGCTCATGGCCCTCGCCGCCGCGATGTTCGCCGGTATCACCGCGGGGCAGTACGCCGTCGCCCCTGCCATTGACCTGGTGGGCGGGGTCTTCGCGCTGATCACCGCGGTCCTGGGGCTGTACATCGGGGCCGCCCACCTGATCAATGGCGGTCGGGACCGTGTACTGCTCCCGCTCGGCCCCGGTTCCCGGTAAGCGCCGCTCCCTTTCCCGAACGACCGATGGGGGATGTCCCGTGTCCGACCTCAGTGCCCTCGGCGGGTCAGAGACCGTGATCGCCGCAGTACGTGCTCACGCACGCAACCGCCCGGAGACCACAGCGTTCACCTTTCTCAAGGAAGGTGAGGCCGAGCTGGCGGTCTACGACTTCGCCACGCTCGACCTGAAGGCCCGGAGCGTGGCCGCCCGCCTTCAGCGCGCGAACGCCGCCGGTGAACGGGTCCTGCTTACCACCGACCCCGGCCCGGCCTACGTGGCCGCCTTCCTCGGCTGCTCGTACGCCGGAGCCACCGCGGTCCCCTGCTACCCGCCCCGCCGGAACGGGCGCTCGCGCGAGCTGGGGGCCATCGCCGCGGACTGTGACGCCGCGGTCGCACTCGCCGCGGGCGGGACCGCGACGACGGTGGCCGAACGGCTCACCGAGACCGCCGAGACCCGGAGTATTCCCGTCCTGGACACCGATGACATCGACGACGCCATCGCCGCCACCTGGACCGAGCCCCGGCTCGAAGGCGACGACATCGCCTTCCTCCAGTACACCTCCGGCTCCACCGGCGCTCCCAAGGGCGTGATGGTCCGCCACCGCGACATCGTGCGGCACGTCTCGCACATGTACCGGCGGTTCGAGCTCCGCCCCGATAGCACCGTCGTCTCCTGGCTCCCGCCCTTCCACGACATGGGCCTGATCGCGTTCATCCTCATGCCCGCGGTCATGGGCTATCACAGCGTGCTGATGCCCCCCGGCGACTTCGTCATCCGCCCGGCCCGCTGGCTGGAGGCGATCAGCAGGTACCGCGGCGAGATGGTCGCCGCGCCCAACTTCGCCTACGACCTCTGCCACGACCGGGTGAGCGATGACGAGCTCGCCGCCCTCGATCTCAGCTCCTGGCGGCACGCGTGCAACGGGGCGGAACCGGTGAGGGCCGAGACCATCGAGCGGTTCACCGACAGGTTCACCCCCTGCGGCTTCCGCCCGGAGACCTTCCGCCCCTGTTACGGTATGGCTGAGGCGACGCTCGCCGTCACCATCCCCCGCGCTGGGGCCCGCCCTACCGTCATCGAGCGCACCTGGGACAGCGCAGAGCCCTACATCCAGGGCACACGACTGGTCGGCTGCGGAGTTCCGCTCGATGGACACGCCATCGCCATCGTCGATCCCGACACCGGGGAGCGCCTCCCGGACGGGAGCCCCGGTGAGATCTGGGTCACCGGACCGAGTGTTCCTGACGGCTACTGGAACCGCGAGGAGGAGTCCCTCCGCACCTTCCGGGCTGCGCTGCCAGGAGACGAGGCGCGCTACCTGCGGACCGGCGACATGGGCCTGGTCCACGACGGCGGACTCCATGTCGCCGGGCGCTACCGAGACCTGGTCATCGTCCGCGGCCGCAACTATGCCCCCTCGGACATCGAGGACGTCGTCGGCACCGCTCACCCGCGCAACCGCAGGGGCGGAACGGCCGTGTTCTCCACGTCCGCCGCGCCCTCCGGAACCGGCGGCGCGGGCGGCGAACGCCTGGTGGTCGTCCAGGAGGTGCGTACTCGCCGGGAGGAGGAGTTCGCCGCGGTCGTGGCGGCCGTTCGCTCCCGGGTGCTCGAGGAGTTCGACATCGCCGTCGACGACGTGGTGCTGATCCGCCCCACCGGACTGCCCAAGACCACCAGCGGCAAGATCCAGCGCGGCGCGTGCCGAGCCCGCTACCTGGCGGCCCACCTGGAAGCGCTGCACACATGGCACGCGGAGGCTCCGCCCGTGAACTCCGGCGTCCCCGTTGACACGGCCGCCGTCCGGCCCGGCACGGTCCAGGCTATGGAAGCCCTGATCAGCGAGAACATAGGCCGTGTTCTCGGCTTAGATCCCGACCTGGTCGAGCGCGATCAGCCGTTCGGCGCCCAGGGGCTGGACTCGGTGCGCGGTGCGGAGTTCACCGGCAACCTCTCCGTGCTCCTCGGCGTCTCCGTACCCGCCGCCGCACTCTACGACCACCCCTCGATCCGCGAACTCGCCCGCCACCTGGCCACCGAGCAGTGTGCGCGGGACGCTACCGGGGAGCAGCGATGAGCCCGGGCGTGGACCGAGGAGGAAACGCGACCCCCGACCGTGCTGTGGCTGTCGCCGGGATGGCCTGCCGGCTCCCCGGCGCGCCCGACCCGGACGCGCTCTGGCGGCTCGTCCAGAGCGGTGACAGCGCGATCCAACCGGTGCCCCCGTCCCGCTGGGACGCTGACGCGCTGTACGACGGCCGCCCTGGTACCACCGGGCGCCTCTGCTCTCGCACCGGCGGCTTCGTGGACGACCTGGACCGCTTCGACGCCGAATTCTTCGGTATCACTCCCCGCGAGGCGGAGCGGATGGACCCCCAGCAGCGGATCGTCCTGGAGGTCGCCTGGGAGGCGCTGGAGGACGCCGCTCTGCTCCCCGGCGACCTGGGCGGCAGCCGCACCGGCGTGTTCATCGGCGTGGGCGGTGGCGACTTCGGCCGGATGCTCCTCGACGACCCCGCGGAAGTGGACATCTACTCCCTGATCGGCGGCGGGACTAGCCTGATCGCCAACCGCCTCTCCGTGGCCCTGGACCTGCGCGGTCCCAGCCTCGTGCTGGACACCGCCTGCTCCGGGTCCCTGGTCGCCGTGCACCAGGCCATGCGCAGCCTCCGCGACGGGGAGTGCGACCTCGCCATCGCCGGCGGCGTCAACCTCTGTCTGACACCCGAGCCGAGCATCGCCAACTCGCACGCGGGCCTCCTCTCCCCGACCGGTGGGAGCAGGGTCTTCGACCAGGCCGCCGACGGGTTCGCGCGGGGCGAGGGCTGCGCCCTCGTCGTACTCCGCCGCGATGACGGCGCCGGCCCGGCGCACGCCCGCCTCCTCGGCTCCGCGCTGACCGCTTCCGGACGCGGCAACGGCCTGGGCGCCCCGAACGGAGCGGCTCAGGAGGACGTGATCCGTCGCGCCCTGCGCGACGCCGGTGTCGCCCCCGCCGACGTCGGTTTCGTGGAGACCCACGCCACCGGAACGCCCATCGGCGACGCCGTGGAGACGGGCGCCCTCTCCCGCGTCTTCACCGATCCGCGGCCCGCCCCATGCCGACTCGGCTCGATCAAGGCCGCCGTCGGACACCTCGAAGCCGCGTCCGGTGTCGCCTCGCTGATCAAGACCGTCCTCGTCCTGCGGCACGGGCTCGTCCCACCGGTCCGTGTGAAGGAACTCAACTCGCAGATCTGGCTCGGCGACGGCGTCCAGATCCCCACCGAACCCTGCACGTGGGCGGAGAAGGGACGCATCGCGGGCGTGGACTCGTTCGGTTACGGCGGTACCAACGTGCATCTCGTCGTCGGAGAGCCCGCGCGCCGACCGGAGGGAAGCGGACCGGAGGGGCCGGAGGTCCTCGTCCTGTCCGCACGCTCGGAGGGCTCCCTGGCCGAACTCTCCCGCCGCTACGCCGACTTCCTCCGGGAGCGCACCGATCTGCGCCTCGCTGACATCGCCCACACCACCCGGACCGCGCGGGCCCACCACCCGTATCGGATCGCCGCCGTCGGTGCCGACCACGCGGAGATGGCCGACGACCTCACCAGGGCCACAGGCGCCATCGCCGGAAAGGCACCCACCGTCGCCTTCGAGTTCACCGATGACGAGCCCGACGCCGGATGGCTCCGTCGGCTCTGCGATGAGTTGCCCGCCCTGCGTGAGATCGTCGACGGCCTGGAAGGCGCGATCGACACACCCGGCTTCCGCCCCCAGTACGCCCTGGCGACCCTGCTCACCGAATGGGGTGTCCACCCGGATCTCGTCATCGGGCACGGATCGGGCGAGCTGGCGGCCGCCTGCGTGGCGGGCGCCCTCAATCCCTACGACCCTGTGGACGACACCGCGGTCACCGACGCTGAGGCCACCGGGCTCCCCCTGCGCCTCGGGACACGGCTCCTTCCCGAGGATCACTCGGAATGTGAGATCACCGTGCGGTTCTGCGCTGACTTCGCCGGAGACACCCGCCCCCGCCTGCTGCGCCTCCTGGGCGATCTGTACACCTTCGGAGTCGAACTGGACTGGGCGGTGTTCGACGCGTTCGACGACCGCGACCTCGTCCACCTGCCGCCCACGCCCTTCGAGCACGGCGCCCGCTGGCCGGTGACCCTGCCGATGCCCGCCGACCGGGCAGCGCCGACGGCGCGGACTCCGCACACGACACCGCCCCCACCGCCGACGCGGACTCGGGGAGCGCGTTCGGCCCACCCGCTGTTGGGGCGCCGGAGCTGACCGACCGCTGCCTGGACGGCCCCGCGGGGCCGGTGCGACCGACCACCGCACTACCGGGCGGCCACCGAGCCAACGAACACCAGTCGACCCGACCGCACCGCGAGAACCACAAGTCATGGGGGATCGATGCACCCGCGTTCCGTCGAGCGAATCGACATCGAACTCAACCCGGATTCCGTACCCTACGTGTGGGACCTCAAACTGGCCGGCGTCTCGGTCCTGCCGACGGCCGCGCTCCTGGAGATCGCCCACGCGGTCGTCAGCTCCGAGCACCGGGGCGCCATGCTCGACGTGGAGTTCCCGGAAGCCGCCGTGCACACCGACCGGGAGGGCATCGACCTGTCGGCCGCCCTGCACGAGGACGGCGCCGGAGCCTACGAGGTGCGCATTCATCGCGCCGACTGGGAGCGGACGCTGCACTTCCGCGCCGACTTCGACACCGCACATGCCAACGGGCGAGCCGAGGCGGCCGAAGCGGTACCGCCCGGTGGCCGCGTTTCCCTCACCGAGCTGCAGCGGCGCTGCGGCACCTCACTGCCCCACGACGAGTTCACCGCAGCCCTGACCGAGGCGGGCACCACCCGCGGCCCCTCCCTCGACTGCGTCGACACCGTCTGGCACGGCCCGGACGGCCGTGAGGCCCTGGCTGCTCTGGTGGCCAAGGGCTTCGCCGAGGAGAGCGGACTGTACCGCCTGCACCCCGTCATGCTGGAAGCCGCCCTGCAACCTGTGGTCACTCTGGTTCCGCCGCCGGCCGAAGGTGCCTGGCAGGTGGCCGGAATCGGTCGGTTCCGCATCCACCGCGACGGCGCGGTCGCGACGTGGGCGCACGCCGTCCGTACGGACGACGGAGGGAACGACGACTCCGGTACGCCCCTGTTTGCCGTCGACCTCTACGGGGCCGACGGTGATCTCATCGCCGATCTCAGCGACGTGCGGCTCCGAACCGTTGACGCGGCCGCGCTCCTGCCCCCACGCTTCGGTCCGCCGTCGAGCACCGAGATCCGTGCCCTGGACGGCTTGGAGCGCCATGAGGCCATCCGAGGTGCCCTCCGCTCCTGGCTCGCCCAGATCGTGCGGACGGACCCCGGCGACATCGACACTGCGAGCGAACTCCGCAGCAGCGGTATCGACTCCTTCATGGGGATGGAGCTGAAATCCCTCCTTCAGCGGCATTGGGAGGTCGACCTTCCGCTCCCGGTCATCTTCGACGACCACAGCCTTGACACCCTCGTCCACGAAGTGGACCAACGCCTCACCGAGCACCACACACCGGCTGTTCGTCGGCGTGAGCGTGAGGTGGGGGCTGCCTCGCGGCTGTCGCGTGGGCAGGAGGCGTTGTGGTCGATTCACCGCTTCGCTGATGAGTCGGGCGCCTACCACGTGGCGACGGCGGTTCGAGTGCTGTCACCGTTGGACGTGGACGGGTTGCGATCCGCCTGGGAATCCGTGATCACCCGGCACGAACTGTTGGGCGCGGTCTTCGGCGAGGACGCGCAGGGCCCCTACTTCCGTGTGGACTCCGATGCTGCGGTCGACTTCGCGGTCGTGGATGCCCGCGGGGTCGTGGATGAGGAGTTCGAGGCCGTCCTGGCTGACGAGGCCGACCGCCCGTTCGTGCTGGACGGTGGTGTGCCGGTGCGGTTGCGGGTGTTCGAGCGGTCTGATGGCCGTCCGGTTCTGCTGATGTGCGCGCATCACATCGTGGTGGATATGTGGTCGTGCGTGGTGCTGCTGGACGAACTGGCGCTGGCTTATGGCGGACAGACCGGCGGTGATCCGGCGGTGGAGTACGCCGACTTCGTGGACTGGCAGCGTGACCTGCTCTCCAGCGAAGAGGGCGAGCGGTTGTGGGGGTACTGGAACGACCAACTCTCGGGGGATCTGCCGGTGTTGGCGTTGCCTGCCGACCGTCCCCGGCCGGCGGTGCAGACCTTCCACGGCGCAAACCTCGTCTTCGGGCTCACCCAGGACCTGACCGACGGGCTCACTGACCTGGCCGCACGCCACGGGGTGACGCCTTTCGTCGTGTTGTTGGCCGCTTACCAGCTCTTCCTTCACCGGGAGACCGGACAGGAACGAGTGATCGTCGGTTCTCCCGTATCCGGCCGCGGCCGCAGCGAACTGGATCGATCGGTCGGTTATTTTATTAATCCGTTGCCGATGGTGGCTGATCTCCGTCCTGGCATGTCCTTTGAGGAGCTGCTCAAGGATGTGCAGGAGACGGTTCTCGGGGCGTTCGAGCACGAGGACTTCCCGATGGCGGAGATGGTGGAGCGTCTGGCTCCCGAGCGTGATTCCTCGTACTCGCCTCTGTATCAGACCATGTTCGTGATGCAGCGGTCGCAGGCCTTCGATAAGGAGGGGCTCGCGCCGCTCGCGGTGGGGGCCGGCAACCGGCTCCAGGTCGGTGAGAGCGATCCGATCGATTTGCATTCGCTGGTGGTCGAGCCGGTGACGGTTCCCCGGCGGTGGTCCATGTTCGACCTGACGTGGATGGTCGCTCAGGGCGATGACGGGTTCCTCGTTTCGGTGGACTACAACACCGACCTGTTCGACGAGTCCACGGTCAATCGCTTTTTGGAGCACTTCCGGGCCCTTCTGGGCAGTCTGGCCGCCAGTCCTGAGCAGGAGGTTGGGCGGATCCCTCTGTTGTCGGTGGAGGAGTACGACACCGTGGTGCGTGGGTGGAATGCCACTGCCGAGGACTTCGGTGCTGCTGCTGCGGGGTGTCTGCACGAGAAGGTGTGGGACG
>NZ_BAAAPC010000036.1:0-24467 GCF_039530945.1 Nocardiopsis rhodophaea | reverse complement strand
AGCACCCCGCAACCCCCAAGGGTTCCGTGTGCTCACAAGGGGCCAAAACAAACTTGGCTGAAAGAAAAACAAACACGCGCTGTTGAGTTCTCAAGAAACAACCGCTCATCCCATACAAACCAACCCGACAATCAGCCCGGTCCGGCTTTTCTGCAGAGGCGGCGCGTTCCGCTTTGTTATGTCTCCGACTTTATCAGATCTACCCACACTCACCAAATCGGTGAATATGTCGAAAGTACCCTGATAAACGCTTCCGAAAATCTTCGGACGGATGACCGAGAAGATATGCTATCACTCGACACGAGTGCTCGGCTCAGCGTCTTCGGAGTCTCGCGCGGTCCGGATCGAGGACCCTGAGGTCACTCACCGTCCCGCTTCGGCCTGCCAACAGTAGGGTCCGCGCACTGATACGTCAAATCGCGCCCCGGAGCAGCGGATATCGCCCTCATAGCCGGGGTTTTCGGACCTCGCGTGAGTTCCTCGTACCGGTGCTCCCGTGACCCTTGCGGCAGGACCGTTCGGTACACCTGTTTTTTCGTCCAAATTTAAGCTTTCCCCTGGTGGCTGTGGCTTAAACGTTCCTATCGCACCGATCTGTCCCCATCCGCGCCCCGCGAGCTCTATACCTCGGGGCACAGCGTGCCCGTCCAGAGATCACAGCTCGGGACGGGCACGCAGCACACGCTGGGTCACGGATCGGTCCCGTCAGGTCGAGGGACCTACCAGCCAGTCGGGGGTCAACTCGTCACGATGACGCCGCCAACGTTGCGCTTACCACGGCGCAGAACGATGTACTGGCCGTGGAGGACATCCGCCCCTGCCACCTTCGCGTCAACGTCGGTGACCTTGGTGTTGTTCAGGTACGCGCCGCCCTCCTGGATGGCGCGACGGGCCGCTGACTTGCTGGGCACCAGGCCAGTCGCGGCAAGCAGGTCCACTAGCGGGGGAAGCTCCGCGACAGGGCCCTGGACCTCGACCTTCGGGACCTCGGACAGAGCGGCGCCGAGCGTCGGGCTGTCGAGGTTGCTGAGGTCGGCCTGGCCGAAGAGTGCGCGGCTCGCCTCGATGACCTTTTCGCACTCCTCGGCACCGTGCACCAGCGTGGTGAGCTCTTCAGCCAGCGCGCGCTGGGCGGCGCGGGCGGCAGGGCGCTCGGAGGTCTGGCGTTCCAGGTCTTCGATCTCCTCCTGCGAGCGGAAGCTGAAGACCTTGAGGTAACGGACAACGTCGCGGTCGTCGGCGTTGAACCAGAACTGGTAGAAGGCGTACGGGCTCGTCAGCGCCGAGTCGAGCCACACGGTGCCAGTCTCCGTCTTGCCGAACTTGCTGCCGTCGCTCTTGGTCAGCAGGTTGGTCGTCAGGGCATGCGCCTGGCCGTGCGGCTTGTTGCTGTCGATCCGACGGATGAGGTCCAGCCCCGCCGTGATGTTGCCCCACTGGTCGCTGCCGCCGATCTGCAACGTGCACCCGAACCGGCGGTACAGCTCGACGTAGTCGTAGGACTGGAGGAGCACGTAGCTGAACTCCGTGTAGCTCATGCCCTCGCCGTCAAGGCGGCTCTTCACGGTCTCGCGCGCGAGCATCTGGTTGATGCTGAAGTGCTTGCCGACGTCGCGGAGCAGCTCGATGGCGCTCATGGACCCAAGCCAGTCGGCGTTGTTGGCGAGGATGGCATCCGTGGCCTGCGCCTGCTCCCCCTCTGGAGTGAAACGCAAGAACGCGGACAGCTGCCCGCCCAGCACCTGCACCCACTCCCGGATCGTGTCGACCGAGTTCAGGCTGCGCTCGGCAGTGGGCTTCGGGTCGCCGATGAGTCCCGTACCGCCGCCAACGAGGGCGATGGGACGGTGTCCCGCCTTCTGGAACCGTGCCAGAGTCAGAATCTGGGTGAGGTGACCGACGTGCAGGCTTCCCGCTGTCGGGTCGAAGCCGCAATAGAGCGTGACCGGACCATCGGCGAGGGCCTTGCGGAGTTCGTCAAGGTCGGTTGTCTGCGCGAGGAGGCCGCGCCACTCAAGTTCGTCGATGATGTCGGTCACTGTGGTCTTTCCATCGAGGTGAGGCGACGGTGGCTGCCCGACGGTCATCGCCGAGCCCCCAATCACCTGAACTACGGGTTGGACGTCTCCACCGTATCCGCTGCTCTATGAGAACCGCGCACCAATACTCCTTCCCTGCCGACCCGCCTTCTGGAGCCCGTGAGGCTTGTCCGGAGTTCTCCGTCGCTGGCCACACCGCAGCGGCGGGCGGATACGCGGGGTTGCACCCCACACCGCACTCCCCTCAACCGGCTTGACGCGGCGTGGTCCGGCTTTAGCCCGGCCGACGCACGGTCCGGGCCGCCCCAAGGCACTATCCGTAGGCACGACGAACGCCGAGAGCGGTTGCTCGCAGCTCCGCCGGGCCGAATCTGGCGGGGGCGACCCGCACCTCCACCGCAACGCCGGGCTCGGGCAGCCAGAACGCCTCGGAGTCGCTGATAAAACCACGGGCGCGCTCATTCGTGAACGGGCGCAGCCCCCATGCCGCGGCATCGCGCTCGTGATACTCGGCGAGAAAGTCCAGCAGCTGCTCAGGGCTTTGCAACCGCGCACCACGCATCACGAGGACCTGCAGGTCGACGGCGTACCCATCCTCAGCGGTCTGCCTCTCCCACACCCGCGAGGCGAATTGGACGTCCCCCCATTCATAGGCGAAGTCCGCTACTTCGCTTCCGACACCTTTCGGTAGGTAGCCCATGCTGAAGCCGTCCAACTCCCCACCTCCCTGGTCGGCCGACGCACTCGTCGCCATCAGTATCGAGCCGACACTGACCAGGAGAACAGCGAGGAATCGCCGCGTAAAGTCCATCGAAAGCCTCCCTCTCCGGCGTCCTCGGGAACCCTTCCCCGGACGCTGACGAGATTCATAGTGCGGCCCTCGCTGTCCCGCCGCTACCCGCCTTCCGCTCCTGTGGACAACCATCGGAAATCATCCCGGACGGCCCCTTTTGTTACCCATCCTGCTGAACACGGACACAGGGATTTAACCCCTGGTACTGGATGCGGCCCCGTTGAACATTCAGGCTCTGAGGTGTTCGCGAGTCCCGCTTGGATTTTTCCCGACCGCAGGAGAAATACGTTGCGTACCACCCGCCACCGCGTATTCGGATTCCTTTCCACCACGGTCACCGCGGTCCTCCTCTTGGTCCTCGTCCCGACCGCGCCCGCCGCTGCCGCCGTCCCGCCCGCGATTCCGACCAAGGCCACCGCCCAGTCCCAGCTCAACGGGTTAGCAGTGAGGTCCGAAGGGGCGTCGTCCGGCTACGACCGCTCGCTGTTCCCGCACTGGGTCACCATCTCGGGCACCTGCAACGCCCGCGAATACGTGCTGCGGCGCGACGGCAGCAACGTACGTACCGATGACCAGTGCCGCGCGACCTCCGGCAGCTGGTACAGCGAGTTCGACGGGATCTCCACAAACGACCCCTCCACCTTCGACATCGACCACCTGGTACCGCTCGCCGAGGCCTGGCGCTCGGGGGCCGACAAGTGGAGCACGACCAAGCGCCGCGACTTCGCCAATGACGTGGACTCCCCTGTTCTTTGGGCGGTGACCGCCAGCAGCAACCGTGTCAAGGGGGATAAGGACCCCGCGGAGTGGATGCCGCCGCGGACCGCGATCCACTGCGCCTACGCCAAAGCCTGGATCAACGTGAAGTACCGGTACGGCCTGGCCGTGAACTCGTCGGAGAAGTCCGCACTTCAGAGCACCCTCAACAAGCGTTGCTGATAGGCGAGAGCTGAGCGTTGCGACCGTCGCCACGCAGGGGCAGACCCAACCCCGGAGTGGTGACGGTCACCGCTGCCCAGGGCCGGCGTTGCCGTCGCCCCGTCCGGTACTGCCGCTGTTGCCTGTACCGCCTCTACCGCCTCCAGCTCCGGCCGCCGGTGCTCCGGATCCCCGGTTCGTCTCGGACCTCTTCGAGACGAACCGGGACTGCCCTGGCCCCCTTTCGGTCCTGTTAGCGCGTGACAAGGACCTTCTCGCCGAGATATTCGGCGATCGCGGGCGAGGAGGTGGCAGCCGGAGAAGGGGCGTTGCGCACACAGATCACCCGTCCGTGGGTGTCGATGGCGAAGTCGTCGAGGAGTCGCCCGTCGCGACCCAGTGCCTGGGCGCGCACCCCGGACGGCGCCGGACGCAAGTCCGCCGCTGTGATCTCCGGGATCAGCCGCCGGGCTTCCCGCGCGAACACCGAAGCCGACGCGGCCACCGCCGCCTCCCGCGCCCCCATCGCCCAGTGCTCGCGGGCGAGCCGCCAGAAGCCGGGCCAGGTCAGGGTGGCGGCGAGGTCGTCCGGCAGAAGATCGCGGAACCGGTAACCCTCCCGTGCCGTGGCCAGGACAGCGTTGGGGCCAGCCATCACCTCTCCGTGGACGTGCCGGGTGAGGTGCACGCCGAGGAACGGGTAGCGAGGGTCGGGGACGGGGTAGACCAGGCCGCGGACGAGGTCGCGGCGCTCCGGGACCAGCTCGTGGTACTGGCCGCGGAACGGGACGATGCGGGGATCGGCCTCGGCCCCGGCCATCTGGGCGAGCCGGTCGCTGTGCAGACCACCGCAGATGACGAGGGTGTCGAATCGCCGTTTCACACGTTCGCCCTTCGCGTCACCCGTGAGCACCTCGGCGCCGTCGGCGTCCTGCCGCAGTGCGATGACCGGTGTCCCCAGGTGGATCCGTCCACCGGACCTGCGGACGTCGTCGGCGAACGCCTCGGCGATGGCGACGAAGTCGGTGATGGCGGTGCGCGGCGAGTGCAGGCCCTCGATCCCCTGGACATGCGGTTCGATCTCACGCAGAGCGTCCGGCCCGAGCCTGCGCACGCCGACGACCCCGTTGGCCTTGGCGCGGCGCTCGATATCGTCCAGGCGTGCGGCGTCGTCCCGGGTCCGTGCCACCAGAACCTTGCCGGCCTCCTGGTACGGCAGTTCGCGCTCGACGCAGTAGTCGCGCAGCAGCTCCTTCCCGCGATGGCACAGCTCGGCTTTGAGGGATCCGGGCGTGTAGTACAGACCCGCGTGCACGACGCCGCTGTTGTGTCCCGTCTGGTGCGCGCCGACGCGGTGTTCTTTCTCCAGAACGGTGACACGCGCTCCGGGGCGGTTCAGGGTGATCCATCTGGCCAGCGCCAGCCCGACGATCCCGGCGCCGACGATGCCGATGCGTGGGGTGCTCACGCGCGTCACGCTAGCAAGGGGGCTCCGGGGAGAACACGTCCGGGTCGCTCACGTTTTACGGAGGGGGAAGGAAGGGGCACGCGCGTCGGCCCCGCTGGAACGTTGGGGGGTCCGGGCCGCTGGGCTCCTCGCCGCGCCTCAGCTCCACGCGTAGCGCTGGATGAGGGCGCAGGAGGCCCGCGACGACAGAGCGGCCTCCTCGATCCAGGTGAAGCGGGCCATCTGCCGGGCGACGCCGTCGTGGTCACCGAAGAACGCGCTGGCGCCGGATAGCTCGGCGTGCACGACCACGTCCTCTTCGCCTCCCCCGGGTCCGGCGCCGTCGAGGGTCAGGACGCTGAATCCGCCCGCGTGGCCGGGGTGGTCCTCGGCGGAGAAGGGGACGACGCGCAGTGTCACGGAGGGCAGCCGAGCCGCGTCTAGGAGGAACTCCAGCTGCGCCCGCAGCACGTCCGCCCCGCCGACGGCGTTGTTCAGCACGGCCTCGCCGATGACCACCTCCATGGGCACTTTGGACTCTCCCAGGACGGCGCTGCGGCGGGCCGACTGGGCGGTGGCCAGCTGTTCCAGGGACCTCCCGTCGAGCGACTGGATCGCCCGAGCGCAGGCGCACAGGTAGTCGTCGGTGCGCAGCAGCTCGGGGACGAGTAAGGGCTCCCACAGCCGGATGCGGCTCGCGTTCTGTTCCAGGTCGATGAACTCGGGGCGGAGGACGTCGGAGAAGCGGTTCCACCAGGAGTTCGACTTGGTGCGCTCGACGAGCTCGCTCAGGGCCGTGCGTTCCTGCTCTGAAAGGTGGTAGATGTCGGCGAGGTGGTGGATGTCGGAAGCGCGGACGCCGATGGCCCCGGTTTCGAGCCGGACGAGGTGGGCGGGCGACCAGCCGAACCTCCGCGCCACTTCGGTGATGGCGAGTCCGGAGCGCTCACGGAGTCTGCGCAGTTCCGCGGCGAGTCGGCGGCGGCTGACACTGGGGTTGCGGCGTTCCTTGTCTCCCATGGCACGACTGTAGGACCGGGATGTGCTCTGGGACACGGGAATCGGCGATATAACTCCCCGATGTCCGGTGCGCCATCCCGGTCGTGGGCTCTGGCTCTCCCCCGATGTCACGGTCCGCTTCGCCGTGGCCGTCTTGGAGGTGTCCGTGCTACAGAGCGCGCAGCCCTTCCAAGAGGGTGTAGAGGAGCGGCAGGCCGGTCAGGTTCTCCTCCGGTTCGGGGACGTGGAGGCGCAGCGCCCCCTCGGCGATCATCCCCGCGGCGAGCAGCTTCACCACGCTGACGGGGAGCTCCAGGTGGGCGGCGAGCTCGACGATGGACTGCGGCTCGCGCGACCGGAGCAGGATCGTCTCGCGCTCTGGGCGGAGGCTGTCGGGCGGTCCCGGCGGCCGGGTCGCGGTCACGATGCTCAGCAGGTCGAGCCGGGGCCCTGGGGCGTCGGTGGTGGTGCCGCCGATCGTGACGGCGAAGGGACGGAGCAGACGCTCGGCTCCTTGACCAGCCCGGATTCCGGCCGGGTTGTCGCCCGTCCGGCGGCCGTCAGGTATGGGCGGCCCGGCCCGACCGGTGTCCGCGGCGCCGTCGTCGGCCGTGCCGACGCCCCACGCGTTGTTCGCCGCCCCGCAGGTTTCGCCGCGATCGGTCGCTCCGCACTGTGCCGACGTGCGGGTGTTGGGTGTGCTGCTGTCGACTCGGTGGCTGCCTACTCCTGCATTGTCGTCCCTGTCGCTCATCGCTCCGCCGCCCGCGGTTTCGCTCATCGTGCCGCTCCCTCCCCCGAAGGCCCGGGGTCCGCCTGACGTTGGTCAGGCACCATGACGGGCTCCGTTGGTGCGTCGTTCTCCTCTCCTTCCAGAAGTGCGTCAGGGAGGATGGCGGTCGCTCGGGTACCGCCGTAGGGCGAGGGGAACAGGCGCACCCGAACGCCGTGCCGCGCGGCCAGCCGGGCCACCACGAACAGGCCGAGGCGGGGTTCGTCCGGCAGCGCCATGACGTCGAACTCGGGGGCTTCGGAGAGGGTGCGCGCCGCCGCCTCGTACCCCTCTTCGGTCATACCCAGGCCCCGATCCTCCACGTCCACCGCGAGCCCGCCCGCCACCGGCCCGCAGTTCACGTCGACCGGCGCACCGGCCGGGGAGAACTGGGTGGCGTTCTCCACGAGCTCGGCGATGAGGTGTACGACGTCGGCGACGGCCGTGCCGCGCAACCGCACGCGGGGGGCGGAGGTGAGCCGCACGCGCTGGTAGTCCTCGGTCTCCGAGATCGCGGCGCGGAGCACGTCCACCAGCGGAAGCGGGTTGCGCCACCGGCGGGCCGACCGAGCGCCGCCCAGGATGATGAGGTTGTCGGCGTAGCGCCGGGCGCGGGTGGCCAGATGGTCGAGACGGAAGAGCCGCTGGAGGGTGCGCGGGTCCTCCTCGTCGTACTCGATCTCGTCGAGAAGGTGCAGCTGGCGCTGGACCAGCGCCTGGTTGCGGTAGGCGATGCCCAGGAAGACCCGGTTCACGCCTTCCCGGATCTCCGCTTGCTTCACCGCCGCACCGACCGCGGTGCGCTGCGCGGCGTTGAACGCGTCGGCGACCTGGCCGATCTCGTCCTTCCCGTACGACAGGCGGGGGAGCTCCTCGGAGAGGTTCACGCGGTGCCCGTGCTGCGCGCGGTCGACGATGGCCGGCAACCGGGTGTCGGCGAGGGCGAGGCTCTCGTTGCGGAGCTTGGAGAGCCGCCCCACGAGGCGGCGCGACGCACGCGTCGCGATCACGATCGAGGCCGTCCCGGTCAGGAGCAGGAACACGCACCCGGCCAGGGCGAGGGCGATGCGCCGTACGGCGTCCCCCCAGGCGGTGGTGACGGCGCGCTCCAGCTGTGCGGTGACAAGTTCGCCGAACCGGCGGTCGGCTCCCTGGGTGGCCTCCTCCCATTCGTCGGCGTCGACACCGATGGCGAAGTTCCACTCTGGTGCCTCGCCGGGGGCCTCGGGTTCGCGTACCGGCGGCCGTGTGACGACGGCGCGGCTGAGCCGCTCGGTGGTGGCCCACGGATCCGCCTCCCGCATGGCCTCGTAGCGGCGCTGGACGTCGCCGTTCAGGTCCGGTTCGAGCCGGCCGAGGGTGTTGCGGTAGGACGCGGTGAGGTGGGTGAAGTGCGCGGTCTCCTCGTAGTCCATCCTGCCCGCGGCGATCGCTCCGGCCAGGAGAGCGTTGGCCCGGGAGAACTCCTCGTAGGCGTCGACCAGGTCCTGGGCCATCTCCGCGTCGGTCAGGCCCGCGCCGTTCTCCAGTGCGTGCAGTCGGGTGGCGCTGAGGACGCCGAGGTCCTCGATCAGATCGCTGTAGCGGTCAAGGGCCTCGGCCCGGCTGACCGTGCCGCCGTCGACGCCGCTGCGGAGCCGTCCGAGTGCGTCGGTGTCGCCGGGAAGGTCACCGGTGAGAACGGCGGAGCCGATCTCCGCCTCCGCCGTATCGCGGGCGGTGTCGGTCGTTTCACGCTGTTCCACGAGTTGGTCGTGAATCGGCGACCGGTCGGGGTCGCCGAGATGAACAAGGGTGAGTCGTCGCTCTTCGCGCAGCTCCGCAGCGAGGGCGTCGAGTACCTCGGCGCTCTCCCGTCCCCCAATGACGGAGAGCATCTGCGTACCGGCCTGGAATGTGCCGGTGGCGGTCATGACCAGCCACAGAGCCAGAAAACTCAGGCTCGGGATCAGGACGATGCGCGACAGTTCTGTGCGGAGAGTCCGCTCTTTACGGCTCCTTTGCGCCGGCGTTGCTCCCCGTAATGGTCCCCGTTGTTGTGTGCCCATGGTCTCCCCCAACCTGGACGGACGCGCATGCGGGTCGCAGGCCGCAGAGGGTGGCCTCTCGGCACGTGGACAGCTACGCGTCCATAGGGCACCGACGGTATCGAAAAAGCATGGCTCTGTGTTGTTGTTTCATTACATTCGGTCATGGCTTCCGGCGCCGCCAGGGGGGGACGGCGCCGGACGGCGACGCGGCGGCGAGCCGTTCAGCTCTCCGGCCGGTGGCGGGAACCGACCGGTGAGGGGAGCTCGTCCGCGGTGGCCGGCGCCTCGACGCCGACGGAGTTGAGGACCTCGGCGTAGCGCAGCGCCGCGATCTTGGCCAGCGTGCTGCTCGCACCGAGTGGCGCGCTGTAGCGCGCCTCATAGCGCTCGGCCAGTGCTTTCAGCCGCTCGGTGTCGAACTCCGGGCCGACGATGCTGGGCGCGATGACCGGGCGCACGCATCCGGCGTCGGCGATCTGGCGGCGCACCTGCTCCACCGAGGAGTCGTCCTCCAGGTCGGCGGGGAGCACGGTGATCCCGAGCCGCGCGGCGAGCAGCACCGCGGTGACACCGGCCGCGCTGACCGCGTCGGGGCCGCCCACGGCGCCCACGATGACACCGTCGGTCATGGTGGTGCTGGGCGCGACGACGCTGATCAGCCGCATGCGGTCGGCGCGCACGAACCCGGCCTCGGCCAGGCGCAGGTGGAGCACCTCGGCGAGCATGGGATGGGGACCCAGGCCGTCGGTGACGCGGACGTCGGCGCCGGTGGCCTCGATGGCCTCGGAAATGGCCTGGTCGGTGGCCGGGTGGGGCGCGGTGACGAGGGGGACCACGACGCCACGCAGCGGGTGCTCGTCCACGGGTTCCAGGTCGGCGAGAGCCTCGGTGAGGCGGTCGTCGGATCCCTCGATACAGCCGACCCGGATGGTGACCTCGGGCCGATAGGACCGCAGCAGGTCGACCATCTGGGCCCCGATGCCGTCGGTGTCACCGGCGACGCCCGGAACCGCGAGCACGAGCGTCGGCGTTCCGATCCAGCTGTCGAACGACAATGGATTCCGGTGCCGTCCCGATCGACGCCGCGGGAGATCGCGAGGAGGTAGTCTATCCGGATTCTGCATATTGTCAGGATTCACGGGAAAATGCTAACGACTCGGGAGTAAGGATCTTCCCCCAGGCATGTTCCGATCGTGAAACAACGGATCTGGAAATCGCCCGTTGGGGGTGGGCATGGTGTGGAGGCCGTTCGGCCATGGTAGCGGTCAACCGGACAGCGCTGGGCTACGCCGCCGCATTACGTGGTCGACCAGGGCGAGAAGGACACGCTTGCTCGAATCCCGATCCCGTGCGTCGGTCATCATCACGGGAACCTCCTCGCCCACGTCAATGGCCCCGCGGATCGCCTCCAACGTGTGCGGATAGGCGCCGTCGAACCGGTTCACCGCCACCACGAATGGGACATCCCGGTTCTCGAAGAAGTCCACGGACGGAAAGCAGGTGTCGAGGCGGCGGGTATCCGCCAGCACCACCGCGCCGAGCGCGCCGTCGGCGAGCTGGTCCCACATGAACCAGAACCGCCCCTGCCCGGGCGTGCCGAACAGGTAGAGGACCACCTGCTCGTTCACGGTGATCCGGCCGAAGTCCAGGGCGACGGTGGTCGTGGTCTTGCCCTCCACACCACCGAGATCGTCGACGCCCATGCTGGCCTCGGTCATGACCTCCTCGGTGCTGAGGGGAGTGATCTCACTGACCGAACCGACCATCGTCGTCTTGCCCGCTCCGAACCCCCCGGCGATGAGGATCTTCACCGCCGTCGGGATGCTGGTGCGGGTCCCGTCGTCAGAGTCTGCGGATGCCATCGAGTACCGCCTGAAGTATGTTCAATTCGGGAAGATCGGCCACAGGCATCGGCGCCCGGGCGTACACGTCGCCCTGTGCGATGAGGTCGCCGAGGAGCACCTTGACCACGGTCATGGGAATGTCGAGCTGCGCGGAGAGCTCGGCGACGGAGATGGGCCGGCGCGACAGCCGGAGGATCGCCGCGTGCTCGGGCTCCAGTGCGGCCCAGTCCGCGCGGTCGCGCGCGGCCACGACGATGCTGATCATGTCCAGCCCGGTCTCCGAGGGTCGGGTCCGCCCGCCGGTCATGGTGTAGGGGCGCACCAGTGGCCCGGCCGCGCGATCGATATGCGCGACGCCGGGTACGGGCCACGCGGTACGGCGGTGCCCGAGTGTCGGCCCGGTGGCCGCCTCGCGCGTCGGCGGTGCGTCGTTCATGATCCAGCGCCGCCGGTGGCGCTGACCGACGCGGGAAAGCGCGGCGCGGAGCTGAGGAACTGGCCGACCCGGCGGATGCGCATGTTCATCTCGTAGGCGACGATGCCGATGTCGGCGTCCTCGGAGGCGAGAACCGCGAGGCAGGCGCCCTCGCCCGCAGCGGTGACGAACAGGTAGGCGTGCTCCATCTCGACCAGGGTCTGGGTGACCGCTCCCCCGCCGAACTGGCGGCCGGTACCGCGCGCGAGGCTCTGGAACGCCGACGCGACGGCGGACAGGTGCTCGCCGTCCTCCATCGACAGCGCCCGCGACCGGCCGATGAGCAGGCCGTCAGCGGATAGCAGGATGGCATGCTCGACACTGACGACACGATCGACGAGATCGTCAAGGAGCCAGTTCAGATCGCCTGCCGAATTGCCGCTCTTCTGCACCATTTAATCGCTTTCTCCCATGTGGTCGCCGGTCGGACGACCGGCGTGCCCCTCGCGTATCGTTGCCTCCGTGGCGGACCGGCCCCGATCCTCCTCGGTGAAGGAGGTGACGACGGCGTCGTCGCCGTTCGCCGCGCCGGGGGCAGCGTCGGCGGTGGCGTTGGGGTCGGTCCGGCCGGGCGCACTCCTGGTCAGCCGCGCCGCCGCCGGGGAACCGGGGCCGCTCCCGGAAGTCCGGGGAGCGTCCGGCGCGCCGGTTGCCGCGTGGTCCGGCGCGGGCGACGTGCTGTCGCGCAGGGCCGCGTCGGATCCGAGATCGTCTTCACGTCCGCGCTTGGTTCCCGACTGGAATGCGCTCAGCGCCCGCAGAGCCTCTTCTGGGGAGCGCGATGTCTCCGGCCCCCGGCGCGTCGTGGGGGTGGAGTCTCTGAGCTGCGCCGCGAGGTTGGCTTGTTTGCGGCGTCGGGGCAGCGTGGGGTGGTCCGCGGCGCCGGTGTCGCCGGGCGAAGGCCTGGAGTCGTCGCCCGGCGGGCGCTGTTCTCCTCGGCGTCGCGGCTCGCGGATCGGAAGCCCGTTGGGGCCCGTCGTCGGTGCCGAGGGGGCCACGGGCGCGACGCCCGACGCCGGGGTCTGGCCGTTCACCCGAGGTGCCGACGGCACACCGGCGGGCGTTCCCGCCCCTCCGGACTGGCCGCCCCCCGGCTGAGTCCGCCCGTTTCCGGGCCGCTGGCCGGCGAGTAGATCGCCCGTGCCGCGCCCCCGCCGCCCCGTGGGCGTCGGGACCCCGGAGCTCGGGGTGGCACCCGCGGGCGGTGCGACTCCGGTCGGCGGTGTGCAACCGTCGGGAGGCGTCGGGGCGTCGGCGGCGGCACCCAGGGCCTCACCCCCGGGTCGCCTGCGGCCCGCGGCCTCGGCCGAGGAGATGAGGGCCGAGGGGATCAGGACGATCGCGCGGGTTCCGCCGTACGGCGACGGGCAGAGCTGCACGTGGATGTCGTGCTTCACCGCCAGGCGGGCCACCACGAACAGGCCCAGCCGGGAGTCGGAGTTGATCGCCATCACGTCGAACTCGGGCGCCTTGCTGAGCGTGGCGTTGGCCTCGGCCAGGCTTTCCTCGCTCATGCCCAGGCCGCGGTCCTCGATCTCCACCACGACGCCCTTGGGCACGACCTCGCTGTGGATGTGTACGGGCGTGTGCGGTGGGGAGAAGGAGGTGGCGTTCTCCACGAGCTCGGCGACGAGGTGGATGACGTCGGCGACCACCGTGCCCGACAGCGCGAGATCGGGCACGACCCGCAGCTTTACGCGCGCGTACTCCTCGGTCTCGGAGATAGCCCCCCGCAGGATGTCCACCAGCGGGATCGGGTTGCGCCACCGCCGTCCCGGCTGCGCCCCGCCGAGGATGATCAGGTTTTCGGCGTTGCGTCGGCCCCGCGTGGCCAGGTGGTCGAGGTGGAAGAGGTCCTCCAGCAGGTCGGGGTCTTCCTCTTCGCGCTCCACTCGGTCCAGCAGCTGCAGCTGGCGCTGCACCAGCGACTGGTTGCGGTGGGCGATGCCGAGGAAGACCCGGTTGACGCCCTCGCGGATCTCGGCCTGTTTCACGGCCGCGCTGACCGCAGTGCGCTGCGCGGTGTTGAACGCGTCGGCGACCTGCCCGACCTCGTCGGCGCCGTGGTCGAGCTGCTTGAGTTCGGCGTCCAGGTCGACCGGCTCGCCGTTCTCCAGGCGCCGCACGATGCGCGGCAGCTCCTCCCGGGCCAGGCCGAGCGTCTCGGCACGCAGCCGCGCCAGCCGCGTGGTCAGACGCGCGGCGGACTTCGAGGCCACCCCGTAGGCGATGGTGCCGGCGAAGAGGGCCATGATGCCGCCGCCCAGCGCGATGGTGAACATCCACGTGCTCGCGGCGTCGGTGGCGTCAACAACCGTCTGCGTCTGGGCGTCGGTGAGGACGATCAGGTCGGCGTTGACGTCGTCGGCGGTCGTGCGCCACTCCTCCAGTCCGTCGGGGGGTGTCTCGTCGGGGGCGGCCTCGTCGTCATCGGAGCCCTCCGCCTCGGCCGCGGGGGCGTGGCGCGTGGCCTTTTCGGCCATGGCCTCCAGCTCTTCCCATTGGGAGCTGCCGATGAGCGTCGCGTGCGCGCTGGCGGACTGGCCGCGCAGCACGAGGCCCGCGTCGTCGATCCGCTGCCGGAACGCGGTCATCAGCGCGGCGAAGCGGACCTGCTCGTCGTGGGTGAGGCGATCCGCGGCGAGGGCGGCGCTGAGCTCGGCGTCGGCCTTGGAGAAGAGGTCCTGGGCGCGCATGAGGTCGACGACGTCGGCGCTGGCCGCGGCCGATGCGCCGTCGTCCAGCAGGCGGCCCGACGCGTCGTAGAGCCGGATGCCCCGGTCCACGATGGCTGAGTACTCCGCGACGGACTGCTCGGTGTTGAGTTCCTCGGCGATGACGTGGCCGCGGAGTTCGCCGCGTCGGCCGATGGCCGTGAAGAAGCCGCTGGCGACCTTGGCGACCTCGGGGTCGCCGCGGCCGCGCAGGCCCTCCTTGCGGTCGTCCACCCGGCGCACCGCCTCGTCGGTGGCGGTGATCTGGTTCTGCAGCTCGTTGAGCGACTGGTCCGACGGAGCGGCGAGGTGCTCGGCGGCCAGTCGGCGTTCCTTCTGCAGCTCGGCGACCGCGTAGTAGAGGTAGGCGCCGGTGCGGCCGTCGCCCGTGGCCAGCCGCAGCGAGACGGCCTGCATCAGCATCGCCGTGCTCAGTAGGGCGAACAGCACCAGGAAGGTGATGCTGGGGATCAACACGATCCTGTTGAGCTGCGCCTTGATGCTCCGGTCTGCGCCGCCCGGCTGGCCCATTGCGCTCCTCCCGCTGACATGAGCGCGGGCACCCGGCCGCGGATCAGGGGGTGACCCCAGCCATGGGGAGACGACGTCACGGCGACGCCATTGGCGATCTCACGCGGAGGCGCGGGCTGCCGTCTCCCCTGTTTTGTACGGGCCACTCCGGACGCGGTTCGCGGGAGAGTGCACCCAAGGTGCCCACGACTTCTGGACGCTACAGCACATGTACGGGCAGTGAAGGGCTTTTGCTGAATTCCCTGCGTGAACGCCGGATTCGGTGTTGGATTCGCAGGGAAAGCCCGGGTTTTACCGAATTAATCAATGGTGAACAGTGCGTCCGGAACGCGTGTACCGGAACCGGGTCACTCTCCGGAAGCCTCGGCGCAGTAGTCGCGGTGGCGGGCGACCTCGCCGCGCAGCCGCTCCAGTTGCTCCGTGACGCGGTCCGGGGCCGTACCGCCCTTGCTCGCGCGCGAGGCGAGCGACCCGGCGACGCTGAGCACCTCGCGCACGCCCGGTGTGAGGTGGGGGGAGATCGCGGCGAAGTCCGCGTCGGTGAGGTCGGGCAGGTCGATACCGCGCTCCTCACAGACCCGCACGCACGCGCCGGCGATCTCGTGGGCCTCGCGGAACGGCACCCGCTGCCGCACCAGCCACTCCGCGATGTCGGTGGCCAGCGAGAAGCCCTGCGGCGCCAGCTGCTCCATCCGCTCACGGTGGAAGGTCAGGGTCGCGACCATACCGGTGAACGCCGGGAGGAGGAGGTTCAGGGTGTCGATGGCGTCGAAGACCGGCTCCTTGTCCTCCTGCAGGTCCCGGTTGTAGGCGAGTGGCAGCCCCTTGAGCGTGGTGAGGAGTCCGGCGAGGTCGCCCACCAGGCGCCCGGCCTTGCCGCGGGCCAGCTCGGCGATGTCGGGGTTTTTCTTCTGCGGCATGATCGACGACCCCGTGGAGAAGGCGTCGTCGAGGGTGACGAAGGAGAACTCCTTGGTCGCCCAGAGGATGATCTCCTCGGAGAGCCGGGAGAGGTCCACGCTGATCATCGCCGCGACGAAGCCGAACTCCGCGACGACGTCGCGCCCGGCCGTACCGTCGATGGAGTTCTCCGCGGAGGCGGGGAAGCCCAGCTCGGCGGCGACCGCCTCGGGGTCGAGGCCGAGGGAGGACCCGGCGAGCGCACCGGATCCGTAGGCCGAGACCGCCGCGCGGCCGTCCCAGTCGCGTAGCCGCTCCACGTCGCGCACCAGCGGCCAGGCGTGGGCCATGAGGTGGTGGGCGAGCAGCACCGGCTGGGCGTGCTGCAGGTGGGTGCGGCCGGGCATGGCGACGTCGATGTGGGCCTGCGCCTGGTCGGCCAGGACCGAGACGAGGCCCAGCAGCTCGGCGGCGATGACGCGGGCCTGCTCGCGCAGGTACATGCGGACGAGGGTGGCGATCTGGTCGTTGCGGGATCGTCCGGCGCGCAGGCGCCCGCCCAGATCCGGCCCGACGCGTTCGATGAACCCGCGCTCCAGCGCGGTGTGCACGTCCTCGTCTTCGAGCACCGGCGTGAAGGCGCCCGAGAGCACGTCGGTCTCCAGGCGGTCCAGTCCGGCCAGCATCGCCTCCAGCTCCGCGTCGGTCAGCAGTCCAGCGCGGTGCAGCACGCGGGCGTGCGCGCGGGAGCCGGCGATGTCGTGGCGGGCGAGCCGCCAGTCGAAGTGGGTGCTCAGGGAGAGCCGGGCCAGCGCCTCGGAGGGGCCTCCGGCGAACCGGCCGCCCCAGAGCCGGGTGACCTGGGTGTCGGGCTCATCAGCCACGGTCGGGGTCCTTTACATGTGCGTGGTCGCGGACGGGGTGATCCTGCCTGTCGGTCCAAGCGTGATCACCGGGGTTTCGAGGGTCGTTCCGCCTCGTGTGGATTCGCGCGGCGCCGTTCGGCGTACCGAGGCGTTGCCGGCGGGTCCGTGCCGCCATCGTGCGCCCTTGAGGCGGGCCGGGGAAAGCGGGCGTGCCGGCCCGGCGCTGTGCCGCCCGGGGGCGGCACAGCGCCGGGTCGCAGGGTGCGCAGGACGGGCGTTGCGGGCGGGCCGGGGCCCGCTGTACCGGTCGCTGTCGCTCTCCTCAGGAGTGCTTGCGGTCCCGCACGCTGGCGATCTTGGCCGGCATGCTCCAGATGTCGATGAAGCCGCGGGCCAGGCTCTGGTCGAAGGTGTCGCCGGTGTCGTAGGTGGCGAGCTCGTAGTTGTAGAGGGACGCCTCGCTGCGCCGCCCTGTGACCACCGCGCGGCCGCCGTGCAGCTCCATCCGCACGTCACCGGTGACGTGCTGGTTCGCCTCCTCCACGAAGCCATCGAGGGCGTTCTTGAGCGGTGAGAACCACAGCCCGTCGTAGACGAGCTCGCCCCAGCGCTGGTCGACGCCCCGCTTGAAGCGGGCGAGCTCCCGCTCCACCGTGACGTTCTCCAGCTCCTGATGCGCGGTGATCAACGCGATCGCGCCGGGGGCCTCGTAGACCTCGCGGCTCTTGATGCCCACGAGCCGGTCCTCGACCATGTCGATGCGGCCCACACCCTGGGCCCCGGCCCGCCGGTTCATCTCCTCGATGACCTGCAGCGGGGTGAGCTCCTTGCCGTCGATGGCGGTGGGCACCCCGTTCTCGAAGGAGATGACGACCTCGTCGGCCTCGTGCGGCTCGGCGGGGTTGGCGGTGTAGGAGTAGACGTCCTCGATCGGCCCGTTCCAGATGTCCTCCAGGAACCCGGTCTCCACGGCGCGGCCGAAGAGGTTCTGGTCGATGGAGTACGGCGACTTCTTGGAGACGTCGATCGGCAGGCCCTTCTCCTCCGCGAAGGCGATGGCCTTGTCCCGGGTCATGCCGGAGTCGCGGACCGGCGCGAGCACCTTGAGCTCCGGGAAGAGCGCGGCCAGACCGGCCTCGAAACGGACCTGGTCGTTGCCCTTGCCGGTACAGCCGTGCGCGACCATGGTGGCGCCGTGGTAGCGCGCGGCGTCGGCGAGGTGCTTGACGATCAGCGGGCGCGACAGCGCCGACACCAGCGGGTAGCGGTCCATGTAGAGGGCATTGGCCCGCAGGGCGGGCAGGCAGTATTCGTTGGCGAACTCGTCCCTGGCGTCGGCGACGACGGCCTCGACGGCGCCGCAGTCGATCGCCCGCTGCCGGACGGCGTCGAGGTCCTCGCCGCCCTGGCCGCAGTCGATGGCCACGGCCACGACCTCGGCACCGGTCTCCTCGGCAATCCAGCCGATGGCGACGGAGGTGTCGAGCCCCCCGGAGTATGCGAGTACGACCCGCTCAGTCATGGGTTCTCTCCTTGAGTTGCAGGTGCAGCTGGTAGGCGGGTGCTGCGTGTCCTTGGGGCCCGCCCCCTTCCAACCCCGTCGGTTGTCCCGAGCCGTGACGGCGCTCAGGGGCGCCGGTCGGCCAGCCGCAGCAGTGCTGACGCGAGTTCCTCGCCGCCCTGGGGGTCGCGGGAGATCACCAGGATGGTGTCGTCTCCGGCGATGGTCCCGAGGATGGCGTGGAAGTCGGTGTGGTCGATCGCCGAGGCCAGGAACTGGGCCGCACCGGGCGGGGTGCGGACGATGACCATGTTCGCCGATGCCTCGGCCGAGACCAGCAGGTCCTCGGCGAGCCGGGTGAGTCGCGCGCTGGAGACCTGCCCCAGGTCGAGGGTGTCCGGTCGTGCCCGTTGCAGGCGCTCGCCGCCCTCGCCGGGGAGCACGTAGACCAGGTTTCCGTCGACGGTGCGGAGCTTGACCGCTCCCAGCTCGTCCAGGTCGCGCGAGAGCGTGGCCTGGGTGACGTGGACGCCGCCGTCGGCGAGCAGACGCGCGAGCTCACTTTGGGACCTGACGTCGTTCCTGGTCAGGACCTCGGTGATGCGCGCGTGCCGGGCGGCTTTCGTCATGGGAGCGGAGCCGGCACCGTCGGCCGTCATCGTCTGTCGTCCTCTCCCTGGCCGCCGTCCGCGAGGAGGAACGCCAGCAGGGCCTTCTGGGCGTGCCGGCGGTTCTCCGCCTGGTCCCAGACGACGCTGTGCGCGCCGTCGATGACGGAGGCGGTGATCTCCTCGCCCCGGTGGGCGGGGAGGCAGTGGAGCACGATGGCGTGGGGGTCGGCCGCGGCGAGTTTGGCGTCGTCCACCTGGTAAGGGCGGAACGGCGTGTCGCGCTCGGCGGCCTCGGCCTCTTTGCCCATGGAGGTCCACACGTCGGTGGCGAGGACGTCGGCGCCGCGCGCGGCCTCCACCGGGTCGGTGAGGACCTCGGCCGAACCGCCGGTCCGCGCGGCGATCGCGCGGGCGTCGGCCAGGATCTGAGCGTCGGGCCGGTAGTCCTCGGGCGCGGCGATACGGATGTGCATCCCGGCGGTCGCGCCGCCGAGCAGGTAGGAGTGGGCCATGTTATTGGCGCCGTCGCCGAAGTAGGCCAGGGTGCGCCCCGCCGTGCGACCCTTGTGTTCCCGCACGGTCTGCAGGTCCGCGAGGACCTGGCAGGGGTGGAAGAGGTCGGTGAGGGCGTTGACGACGGGCACGCCGCTGACGGCGGCGATGGCCTCCAGCCGCTCCTGCTCGAAGGTCCGCCACACGATGGCGGCGACCTGGCGTTCCAGCACCCGCGCGGTGTCCTCCAGCGGTTCGCCGCGGCCCAGCTGGCTGGTCTGCGCGTCGATCACCATGGGCATGCCGCCGAGGTCGGCGACGCCGACGGCGAACGAGACGCGGGTGCGGGTGGAGGGCTTGTCGAACAGCAGTGCGACGGTGCGGGGGCCGTCGAGGGGCCGCTGGGCGAAGCGGTCCTTTTTCATCGCGTCGGCCAGGTCGAGGACCGCGGCCTGATCGGCCGGGCCGAGGTCGTCGTCGCGCCGGAAGTGGCGGACGGTCGAGGTAGCGGGGCCTGCGGGCGCGGGGGGCGGGGTCATGCCGTTCCTCCTGTCTCGCTCGCCGACGGGGTGGCTTCGGCGAGGATCGCGGGGAGCGCTCCGGTGAACTCGAACACCTCGGAGCGGGAGATCGTCAGCGGCGGGGCGATGCGGATGGTGTCGGGAGCGACCGCGTTGATCAGGAAGCCGTGCGCGGCGGCGCGTTCCTGGAGGGTGGCGGCCACGGGCGCGGAGAGCTGGATGCCGAGCCAGAGCCCGGACCCGCGGACCTTGGCGACCAGGGGGTGGCCGATGGCGGTGATCTCGGCGGCGAGCAGCGCGCCGAGGTCAGCGGCGTTGGCCAGGAGGCTGTCGGCCTCGATGGTGTCGAGGACGGCCAGCGCCGCCGCGCACGCCACGGGGTTGCCGCCGAAGGTGGAGCCGTGGTCGCCCTTGGCGAAGGCGGTGGCGAAGCGGCCGAAGCCGACGCAGACGCCGATGGGGAGGCCGCCGCCCAGCGCCTTGGCGAGAGTCAGGACGTCGGGGGTGACGCCCGCTTCCTGGTGGGCGAACCAGTGCCCGGTGCGGCCGATGCCGCTCTGGATCTCGTCGAGGATGAACGCGGCGCCGGTGGCGTCGCAGAGCGCGCGGATCCGGGCGAGGTAGTCCTCGGGTGGGGGGACCACCCCGGCCTCGCCCTGGGTGGGCTCGACGATGACGGCGACGCAGGAGCTGTCGACGGCGTCGTGGAGCGCGTCGGCGTCGCCGTACGGTACGAACCGGACGTCCATGCCGAATGGCCCGAACTTCTCGCGGATGGCGGCTTTGCCGGTGAGCGCGAGCGCGCCGGCGGTCCGCCCGTGGAAGGCGTTGCTGGTCGAGACGATGTAGCCGGTTCCGTCGCCGGCGCGCAGCCCTCGGTCGGCCGCGACGGCTTTCACGAGCTTGAGCGCGGCCTCGTTGGCCTCGGTGCCGGAGTTGGCGAAGAAGACGCGGATGTCGTCGGCCGCGCTGTTCTGCCCGCTGCCCTGCTCGCTGTGCTGGCCGGTGGCCGCGCCCCGGAGCAGGCCGATGAGGCGTTCGGCGAGCTCGACCTCGCGCTCGTGGATGAACAGGTTGCTGGTGTGGGCGAGCGTCGCGGTCTGGTCGGCGACGGCCTTGACCAGGGCGGGGTGGCCGTGGCCGAGGGCGGAGACGGCGATGCCGGCGATGAGGTCGAGGTAGCGGGTTCCCTCGACGTCCCACACCGTGGTGCCCTGGCCGCGGGCGAGTACGATGCCGGGCGTCCCGTAGTTGGGCATGAGGGCGGCCTCGAAGCGGTCGCGCAGCTCGGCGGCGCTGGCGGCCGTGTGCGGGGTGCCGTTCGTGTCTCCCACGCCGCTCACGGGTTCTCCTCCTGGTCCTGATAGATGCCGGTGGGCGTCCCGAGTTCGGCTGCCTCCCGGATCTCATCGACGACCATGGTCCCGACGCCCTGGTTGGTGAAGACCTCCAGCAGCATGGAGTGCGGGACGCGGCCGTCGATGATGTGGGCCTGCGGGACGCCGCCGCGCACGGCGGTCAGGCACGCCTCCATCTTGGGTGCCATGCCTGCGGACAGGTGCGGCAGCAGCTCCTCCAGCTCGCCGGCGGTCAGGCGGCTGATGAGCTCGGTGTTGTCTGGGTAGTCGGCGTACAGGCCCTCGACGTCGGTCAGCATGATGAGCTTGGCCGCGTCGAGGCCGACGGCGAGAGCAGCCGCCGCCGTGTCGGCGTTGACGTTGTAGACGCCCTCGTCGGAGCGGGCGATGCCGGAGATGACGGGGATGCGGCCGTCGGAGATCAGGCACTGCACGGCGCCGGGCTGCACGTCGACGATCTCGCCGACCTGGCCGATGTCCACCCGCTCCCCGTTGACGACCGCGTGCTTGCGTTCTGCGGTGAACAGGTGGGCGTCCTCGCCGGACATACCGACCGCGAAGGGCCCGTGCCGATTGATCAGCCCGACGATCTCGCGGTTGACCTGCCCCATGAGCACCATGCGCACGACGTCCATGGTCTCGGGCGTGGTCACCCGCAGCCCGGCGGTGAAGGTGCTCTCCAGGCCGAGGCGGTCGAGGTGGGCGCTGATCTGCGGTCCGCCTCCGTGGACGACGACGGGGCGCAGGCCCGCGTAGTAGAGGAACACGACGCTCTCGGCGAACCGGGTGCGCAGATCCTCGTTGATCATCGCGTTGCCGCCGTACTTGATCACGACGGTCTTGCCGTGGAAGCGGCTGAGCCACGGCAGCGCCTCGATGAGGATCGCGGCCTTGTCCTGGGCGTGGTGGTCGGGGGTCGATGCGATCATGAGCTGTACGCCGAGTTCTCGTGAACGTATTCGGTGGTCAGGTCGGTGGTCCAGACGGTTGCGGCGGCGCTTCCGGCGGTCAGGTCGACGGTGACGGTGACGTCGCGCGGCCTCAGGTCCACCTTGGAGCGGTCGTCGCCCACCGCCCCTTGGCGGCAGACCCACACGCCGTTGATGGCGACGTTGAGCCGGTCGGGCTCGAACGCCGCGTCGGTGGTGCCCACCGCGCCGAGGATCCGCCCCCAGTTGGGGTCCTCGCCGTACATCGCGCATTTGAAGAGGTTGTTCCGGGCGATGGCGCGGGCGACGGTGAGCGCGTCGTCCTCGCTGGCGGCGCCGACGACCTCGACGGCGATCGCCTTGCTGGCACCCTCGGCGTCGGCGATGAGCTGGCGGGCGAGGTCGTCGCAGACCTCGGTGAGCAGCGCCTTGAACTCCTCCTCGTCGGGGGCCGTCCCGGAGGCGCCTCCGGCCATCAGCACGACGGTGTCGTTGGTGGACAGGCAGCCGTCGGCGTCGACCCGCTCGAAGGTACGTGCGGTGGCGGCGCGCAGCAGCCGGTCGCACTGCTCGGAGGTGAGCTCGGCGTCGGTGGTGATGACCGAGAGCATGGTGGCCAGGGCGGGGGAGAGCATGCCCGCGCCCTTGGCCATGCCGCCGATGGTGTATCCGGGGCCGCGCCGGAAGGAGATCTTGGCGACGGTGTCGGTGGTGCGGATGGCGTCGGCGGCGTCGATCCCGCCGTCGCGCGCGGCCGAGGCGACGGCGGCGTCGACGCCCGCCAGCAGTTCCGGCATGGGCAGGCGCTCGCCGATGAGGCCGGTGGAGGCGACCACGATCTCCCCGGCGGAGTCGTCCAGGGCGTCGGCGACGCGCTCGGCGGTGGCGTGGGTGTCCTGGAACCCGGGTGCGCCGGTGCAGGCGTTGGCGCCGCCGGAGTTGAGGATGACGGCGCGTACACGGCCGCCCTTGACGACCTGCTCCGACCACAGGACGGGGGCGGCTTTGACGCGGTTGCGCGTGAAGACGGCGGCGGCGGCCCGCGACGGCCCGTCGTTGATGACGATGGCGACGTCGCGTTCGCCGCCGGCCTTGATGCCGGCGCTGACACCGGCGGCCCGGAAGCCGCTGGGTGCTGTGACGCTCACGGTGCGACCTTTCACAGGGTGGGGGCGCCGGTCAGGGTGCGACGCCTGTCGTGGGAAGTCCGGTGGTCTCGGGGAGTCCGAGCGCGATGTTGGTGCTCTGGACGGCGCCGCCCGCGGTGCCCTTGGTCAGGTTGTCGAGGGCGGCGATCGCGACGACGCGGCCCGCTGCCCTGTCGACCGTCACCTGGACCAGTGCGGTGTTGGCGCCCAGTGTCATGGCTGTGGTCGGCCAGGTTCCCTCGGGCAGCAGGCGCACGAAGGGTTCGGCCGAGAATCGTCGAACGTATGCGGCTCTGACCTGTTCTTCGGTGACGCCGGGCGCTAGGGGGGCGGAGCAGGTGGACAGGATGCCGCGGGGCATGGGGGCCAAGACGGGGGTGAACGACAGGGTGACGTCGGTGCCCGCGACCGCGGAGAGGTTCTGCACGATCTCGGGGTTATGCCGGTGTGCGCCGCCGACGCCGTAGGGGGCGGCGGAGCCCATGATCTCGCTGCCGATGAGGTGCGGTTTGGGGGACTTGCCCGCGCCGGACGTGCCGGTGACGGCGACGACGACGAGGTCGGGCGCGGCCAGGCCGTCGGCGAGGGCGGGGTAGAGCGCGAGCGTGGCCGTGGTGACGTGGCAGCCGGGGACGGCGATGCGCGTGGCCCCGGCGAGTTCGTCGCGTGCGCCGGGGAGCTCGGGCAGGCCGTAGGGCCAGGTCCCGGCGTGGGGGGAGCCGTAGAAGGCCTCCCAGGCGGCGGCGTCCTTGAGTCGGAAGTCGGCGCCGCAGTCGACGATCAGGACGTCGTCGCCGAGCTGTTCGGCGATCGCGCCGGACTGCCCGTGCGGCAGGGCGAGGAAGACGATGTCGTGGCCCGCGAGGTTTTCCAGGGTGGTCTCGGAAAGCACCCGGTCGGCCAGTGGCACCAGGTGCGGCTGGTGCTCTCCGAGCGTGGTTCCGGCGTTGCCGCCGGCGGTGAGGGTGCCGATCTCGATACTGGGGTGCGCGAGCAGGAGGCGCAGGAGTTCACCGCCCGCGTAGCCGCTGGCCCCCGCGATGGCCGCCGTGTACCCCATTGCGCTGACTCCCCCGCCCTGTGTCCGGGGCGCGTCGCGCCGCCGGTATCGGACCCCTGCCTTCGAACTTACCTGCACCATCATGCATGCCGATGAAATGTTATGCAAGCGGCTGCATAGGAAATGACGTGCGGCACACATCACAGGAGAACGAACAGTGAGCCGGGCGCTGTCCCGTCTTCCGGAGACAGGCCTGCCCGTTTCGCCTTAAGAATCGCCGTGATCACCGCGGGTCGGAGGCCGGGGGTCTGCTGGGCGGCCTTGCCGGCGCTCACCCTGTGCGGTGTTCTTGGGTGAAAAGCGGCGCCGAGGCCGGTAGGGGCTGGGAACGCCGGTCCCCCGCCGGAGACCCCCACTGGCGATGATCATGGGAATCACCCCGGCAAACCGGACCTGGAGTTTCGGGTTTTTCAGGGGTCATAACGCGCCGATGTCGCTGAGGAGCTGTTCGATCTTGGTGGCCCTGTGTTCCTCCTGGTGGGGGTGGCCACCGCAGGATTCCGTGATCGCGGGCGCGCA
>NZ_BAAAPC010000035.1:0-25420 GCF_039530945.1 Nocardiopsis rhodophaea | reverse complement strand
GGTTCCGTGTGCTCACAAGGGGCCAAAACAAACTTGGCTGAAAGAAAAACAAACACGCGCTGTTGAGTTCTCAAGAAACAACCGCTCATCCCATACAAACCAACCCGGCCATCAGCCCGGTCCGGCTCTTCTGCAGAGGCGGTGCGTTCCGCTTTGTTATGTCTCCGACTTTATCAGGGCTTCCGCAACCCGCCAAACTGGCGATTTTGCGGATTCCCCTCAAAAGAAGGAATCCTCCTCGTCATTTCCACTGGTCTTGCTTGCTGTTCGCACGTTTCAGTGAAGTACCAACCGAGACCCGCTACAGCACCACCAGTAGTAGTGACATCGAGAAGTTGATCTTGGCTTTGGTGGACACGGCCGCCGAGCGTCCGCTTCGTCCACTGACGAGGTTGGGCCGACCGCCCATCCGACGGGATGTTCGGTTCTCGGCCTCCTGCTCGATCCAGTTTACACGCTCGCAACGCATGGTTCGAACGATTTTAACGTGACCGAGGGTGATCGGATCACTTCTCTGGGAGAAGCTGTCCGACGCCGGTGAAGACCGTACCTCATGCGCTCCGGGGACGCGAATCGGCGTCTGAGGCTCCTGGGACCCCGCCGAAGCTACGCACCAGGGGCGGAGAGGCCGTGGTGCCGGCCCGTCGGCCCCAGCCTCGGGCGGACGGACCAGCATCACGCTTGCCCGTTGCTCTGTCGCTCCGCGTACGGTTAGAGCAGCTCGTGGAGGCGCGCCGCCAGTCGGCGGAAGGCGATTCCGCGGTGGCTGATCGCGTTCTTCTCCTCGGCGCTCATCTCGGCCGTGGTCCGGTGCTCGTTCTCCGGAACGAAGATCGGGTCGTAACCGAAACCGCTCCCCCCACGGGGCTTGTCGATAAGGTGCCCGCGCATCACACCCTCGACGACCTCTTCGGTGCCTGACGGAAGCACGATCGCGGCCGCCGCCACGAACTCCGCTCCACGTCGTTCATGGGGGGTGTCGGCCAGCTGATCGAGCACGAGTTCCAGGTTGGCCAGGTCCTTGTCACCCGACTGGTCGCCGAAACGGCCGGACCAACGCGCTGACAGCACTCCTGGCATGCCGTTCAGTTCGTCAACTCGGAGCCCGGAGTCGTCCGCGACAGCGGGCAGTCCCGTGTGCTTGGCGATGGCGCGCGCCTTGAGCAGGGCGTTACCGGCGAACGTAGGCTCGGTCTCCGGCACCTCTGGAGCGTCCGGGTAGGCGTCCAACCCGACGACCTCGGCGTCGAGCCCGGCTTCGCTGAGGATCGCCTGCATCTCCGGGACCTTCTTCGCGTTGCGCGTCGCCAGGACAATCGTCGTGCGTGCACTCATCCCGCAAGGGCCTTCTTCTGCATTTCGGTGAGTTCGGCACACCCGCCAACAGCCAGGTCCAAGAGCCCGTCGAGCGCCGTACGTTCGAACGGAGCGCCCTCAGCCGTGCCCTGGACCTCGATGAAGCGCCCGTCCCCGGTGACAACGACGTTCATGTCGGTCTGCGCGACCGAGTCCTCCAGGTAGTTGAGGTCGAGCCTGGCCTGCTCCTGGACGATGCCGACACTGACAGCGGCCACCGACCCCGTTAGCGGGTTGTTCTTCAGGTTGCGACGCTTGCGCAGATACTTGACCGCGTCCGCCAGCGCCACGTAGGCGCCGGTGATGGCCGCGGTGCGGGTTCCCCCGTCAGCCTGCAGGACGTCGCAGTCGAGGGTGATGGTGTGCTCCCCCATCGCTTTGAAGTCCACGACCGCGCGCAGGGAGCGGCCGACCAGGCGCGAGATCTCGTGGGTACGCCCACCGATCTTGCCCTTCACCGACTCTCGTGCGCCTCGGGTGTCGGTCGCTCTCGGGAGCATCGCGTATTCGGCAGTGACCCAGCCTTCGCCCGTTCCGCGGCGCCAGCGCGGAACGCCGTCTTCAACGCTTGCGGCGCACAGCACACGCGTGTCGCCGAATTCGATGAGGGCGGAGCCTTCCGCGTGGCGGAGCCAGTTGCGGGTGATGGTTACGGGCCGGAGTTGATTCGGAGCGCGTCCGTCGGGTCGAGCCATAAAGCTGAGCCTATCGGCGACGGCGAGCGCCCGAGGCGGATGGCCGGATTCACCCACCCGACGGACTGCGCCTCCCGCTCTCTATCCTCGTCCCGTCTCCCTTCGCTTACGGCCCGGTCACCCGATGCCGGGGCCCGCGCACAGGATGAAACTATGGGGCCACCGTCCCGCTTTCCTTTAATGGCAGAGGTTTTCCCCCATGACAGTCAGTCCGCGGAATGCCCCGGACGTCCGCTGGAGGCTCGGCGTCATCGCCGCGGTAATCGCGGGCTTGGCGGTCGGCTGTGCCACCGACCAGAACGCCCCGTCCCCGCCGGACGCCACGAGCCCGTCGGGGGCATCGCCTGAACCGCGGTGGAAGGAGTGGGGCGGGACGGCTATCCCCGACACAGCGACGCCGAGGCCCACCGCCGATTCCGGCCCCGGTCCCGTGTCCGGTTCCAGCGACATCGCCTCACCGGAGGACGGTCAATCCGCGGAGGGCACCGCCCCGGAGGCGGTGAAGCCCCTCCCGCTTCCCGCGTCGTGCGGGTCCACTGGGCTCACGGGAGACCTGGCCGACATCACCGACCGGTTGACCGAGCCGGAGTTCACCGAGGTACGAGCGGACCAGCGGCTTGAGTGCTCCTGGGCCGGCTACGCGCAAAGCACGGGAAGCCAGGTGATCCTGGTGACCTTCGAGCCGAATCGCAGCGAGGTGAGGTACCCCGGCGACGTGCCGGACGTCGCGCGCGGTAATCCGAACTACTTCACCACACCGGCTTTGGAGGAGATCGGGGGCATCGCATCGCTGACCGAGGGTGAGATATTCACCGAAATCGATCTCCACCTGCCCGGAATGCTGATGTCCATCACGGCGCACAGCGCGTTGGACGAGGACGAGCAGTTACTGGAAGCCACGGCAGCGACGGCCTCGCGGGTGCTGGCTGCCGACGCCCGGGACGGGGACAGCGGGGCGGGCGGCGAGAAGTGAGGCGCGTGATGGGGGGATGACGGGGTGTGGAGAAGGGTGAGGGGAGGAAGTGGCCCCGCAGTTGTGGCAGGCGGGCGCCGGTGTCCGATGACACACCGCTCGCCGTCGCGTGCACCCGCGGGGCGCTAGTGACCTGCCTGGGCCGCGGCTCAGCGGTGACGGTTCACCGCTCGGCGGCCCTGTGGTTCAGGACAGGCGTTCGGTCAAGCGACGCACCGCGGCCGTGGCCGCGCCCGCGTCTGTTCGTCGCACGTCTTGGGACCCTTCGGCACCGACCTCGTAGACCGCGCCCGGCCACGCGAGGTCGATCGGTCCGCTGAAGGTGCTCCGCGCCTCCTCGTACGTCCGGTCGTCGTCGTTCCACGGAACCAGGTGCGTGAGGACCAGTCGGCGCGCTCCCGCGCTCTGCGCGTGCTCACCCGCCTCACTTCCGGTGAGGTGCATGTCCTTGGGGTGTTCCCGGTGATCGTGGAACGAAGCCTCGCAGAGGAAGAGGTCGGTGTCCCGAGCGAGGTCGATGATCTCGTCACAGGCCCCGGTGTCTCCGCTGTAGGTCAGCGTTGTCCCGTCGTGTTCCAGGCGGATGCCGTAGGCCTCAACGGGGTGGTTCACCACGTCGACCTGGACGTTGAACGGACCGATACGCATCTGTCCCGGCGTCAGCTCCCGGAACTCGAAGGTCTCGGTCATGCCCGGATCGGGTTCCAGACCGTACGCCTCCGCCATCCGATCGGCGACGCCGGTGGGACCGTAGACGGGGATGCGGGGTTTGCGTCCTCCGGGTGGGAAGGTGCGGGCCACCCAGTAGGAGCAGAGGTCGAAACAGTGGTCGGCGTGCAGGTGGCTGAGGTAGATGGCGTCGATGTCGTAGATGTCGACGTACCTCTGGAGTGCTCCGAGGGCACCATTGCCCAGGTCGAGCAGCATCCGGAAGTCTCCAGCCTCCAGCAGGTAACAGGAGGCGGGGCTGGCGGGGCCGGGGAAGCTCCCCGCTGAGCCGATGATCGTTAGTCGCACGTCGCAATTGCCTTTTCGATGAGCTGCCTCCGCGAAGACTCACGCGGCGAAGCGGATATGTCGCGAGGTGGGAGTCTCCTTGTTCTCCGTGTTACGGGTCTACCCCAATGACCGCTCCGGTGGTACATAATGTGGGCCTCATCTCACGCGTCGTGAATCACACGTGACTTCTTCACAAGATGCAACCCATCATATTTTCCCTGGTCAAGTAGGTTTCCGAGCATGTCTTAGCGTCCTCGCCTGGCCAGCTGCCGACTCTGCGCGACCAATCGTCCCTTCACATCCCACAGGTCGAGGGTCTCGTCGAACCAGCCGTCGACCACCGCGTGCGCCCGCGAGCGGAAGGCCAGCGGTCCGGGCGCGGGAATGGCACGCATGTGCCAGGTCAGCTCGACGGTCGGCGCCCAACTCCGGGTGCCGAACACGGTGATCACCGATGGTGGCGCGTCGACGGCGAGCGGCAGCACGAGACACGGGTCGTCCCCCAGGCCGCCGTCCGCCTCGCTGAGGCGGACATGGCCGCAGAGGTCGGGGACGCGGCCTTCGCCGCCATCGCTGCCCCCGTGCCGCAGGCGTTCCCAGGTTTCGGGGGCGAGGTACTGGTCGATGCGTTCGGGAAACGGGGACCCGCCCGCGCGTCGGGGGCGCGGTTCGTAGCGGGGGCAGCGGTCGATCGGCGGCACGGACGCCGACGGCGCCTCGTAGGCGGGGGTGGCGTCGGGATCCAGCGCGGCGGTGGCGATGGTGCCGGTGACGACCGGACGACCGCCCTGACCGATGTCGACCTGGACCGTGGTTACGGTGCGCCCGGACTTGAGGACGCTGGCCTCGATCTCTGCCGCCCCAGCGGCGCCGGGGCGGAGGAAGTGGAAGGACGACGCCACGGCGTGGGGGTGGGAGGACTCCCGCAGCGCCGCGCGCTGCAGGACGGCCATCAGGTAGCCGCCGTTCATGGCCTGGCCCACGAGGTAGCCGGGGTCCAGGTCAGCGGAGTAGCGGCCGGGACCGAGCGGATCGACCGATGTCGCGGTATCGAATCGGGCCATGCTGACCATTGAACCGAACGTGGTTCCCCGTGCGGACGCCGGGCCCCTTCGACAGGGGATCCGGCGCTGGTTGGCGATGCGCCGCACTGATCGGTGGGGGGAGCGGCGGTCGGCGGCCGCTCGTCGATGGGCCGCGCGTCGGGGTGCTCGGGGGACTTCCGGTCGAGGGTCGGTCCCCGCTCGCCCTTCAGGTGCTTGCCGAAGACGGCGGTGGTGTAGGCGCTCTGCGACCGCTGCGGCCGCTCGTGGTCAGGCGGCCTGCCGAGTCACCTGGTCCACGCCCCCGCGGGGAAATCGAACCCGGCGTTCTCCAGTTGTGGCAGCAGCCGGAGTTCGGTGAACAGGGGTGGGGGATGTCGCGATTGGACGCGTACCTCCCACGGGCGGGGCTGGCGCGGGGGCCGGGACCGCGCCTCCTCCGCACGACGTAGCGCTTCACCCCGGTGGGCGGCGGGGGTTCCCCTGCGGACACTCAGGGGAACCCCCGCGAACGCTGGTCGGAGAGCGGATACCGGGCACAGGTGGGACCGGTGGCTGACCACGTTCGGCCAGGGGGAAACCAAGACCCCTTCTCAGGTCCGGATCAGGCCCAGAGTTGGCCGTCGAGGCGCTCCTCGGCCTCTTCCAAGGTGCCTTCGTAGGCGCCGGTGGACAGGTACTTCCACCCGGCGTCGGCGATGATGAAGGCGATGTCGGCGCGTTCGCCCGCCTTCGCCGCCTTCTGGGCCATGCCCAGCGCCGCGTGCAGGGCGCCGCCGGTGGAGATACCGGCGAATATGCCCTCCTTGGTGAGCAGCTCGCGGGTCCGTCGGAGCGCGGCCTCGGAGGGGACGGAGTAGCGCGTGGTCAGGACGGTCTCGTCGTAGAGCTCCGGAACGAATCCCTCGTCGATGTTGCGCAGGCCGTAGACGAGCTCGCCATAGCGGGGCTCCGCCGCGACGATCTTGATGTCGGACCGCTGCTCGCGCAGGTACCGGCCGACGCCCATCAGCGTGCCGGTGGTGCCGAGCCCGGCCACGAAGTGCGTGATCTCGGGGAGGTCGGCAAGCAGCTCCGGGCCGGTGGTCTCGTAGTGGGCGCGCGCGTTGGCCGGGTTGCCGTACTGGTAGAGCATCACCCAGTCCGGGTGCTCTTCGGCCATAACCTTGGCCACCCGCACCGCCTCGTTGGAGCCGCCCTCAGCCGCGGAGAGGTGGATCTCGGCGCCCCACATCTCCAGCAGCTGCTTGCGCTCGGCCGAGGTGTTCTCCGGCATCACGCAGACCATGCGGTAGCCGCGCAGTTTGGCGACCATGGCCAGGGAGATGCCGGTGTTTCCGGAGGTCGGCTCCAGGATGGTGCATCCGGGGGAGAGCCGGCTGTCCTTCTCCGCCTGCTCGATCATGTAGAACGCCGCGCGGTCCTTGATCGAACCGGTCGGGTTGCGGTCCTCCAGCTTCGCCCACAGCCGGACGTCGGGCGTGGGTGAGAAACTCGGCAGCCCCACGAGCGGGGTGCGGCCGAGCGAGTCGAGGAGAGAGTCGTAGCGCATAGTGGTCGCTGGTCAGCGCATGCCGCCGGCCACGGCCGGCAGGACGGTCACGGTGTCGCCGTCGGAAAGGGTCGCCTCGATACCGCCGACGAACCGCACGTCCTCGTCGTTGAGGTAGACGTTGATGAAGCGGCGCAGCTTGCCGTTCTCGACGAGGCGCTCGGCGAGGCCCGGGTAGCGCTTGTCCAGGTCTGTGATCAGCTCGGCGAGCGTCGCGCCCTCGCCCTCGACGGACTTCGCGCCATCGGTCAGATTGCGCAGGATGGTGGGGATGCTGACCTTGATGGCCATGAGCGTCTCTCCGTAACAATGCTGTGTGGTCGTGTGTGCGGTCAATCGTGCCCGCGTGTGCGGTGCGAGGCGGGCCCGGGTGCGGAACCCCGCCCCGTTGGTGTGCAACAGGCGCCGCCCATCCGTGATTCCAACGGTGTCGCGTGTGGGAGATCGTGGATGGTCGCCTCCGCCCCTCTGCGTGCCCCCGTGGGAGGTGTCAGCCGACTCCGGTGATCTCCACTGGTTCCTCCGTAACCTCGCTGTCGACGATCCGGTACGAGCGGAACTCAACCGTCTCGGGGTCGCGCGTGGACACCAGCACGTAGTGCGCGTTGGGCTCGGAGGCGTAGGAGATGTCGGTACGCGAGGGGTAGGCCTCCGTCGCGGTGTGCGAGTGGTAGATGACCACCGGTTCCTCGTCGCGCTCGTCCATCTCGCGCCAGACCTTGAACTGCTCCATGGAGTCGAAGCGGTAGAAGGTCGGGGAGCGCTCGGCGTTGACCATCTCGATAAACCGTTCCGGCCGGTCGGAACCCTCCGGCCCGGCGACGACACCGCACGCCTCGTCCGGGTGGTCGCGGCGGGCGTGGTCGACGATCTTGTCGTAGATCGCGCGGTCGATCCTCAGCATGGTCCTCAGCGTATCCGAGAATATTTCCCTACCCACCCACTGGGTATGACTTTTCCCTCGCGCCCCGACCACCTTCGGCCGTGCGGCTACGGGGCCGCGCCGTCGGCACCTCAGTCCTCCAGCTCGTCGTCGTCCGGGCCGCTCACCCCGAACAACGACTGGACCAGCGACTCCTGCAAGCTGCCGAGCCAGTCGTAGATGTGCAGCGCGGCGGCGTCGCCCTCGTCCAGCTCGCCACGCTCCTCCCGGGCATAGGTCTCCTCGTCGACGCCCAGGCGGGTGCCGAGGGCGAGGCGAACGTCGTTGATCGCCTTCATCCACGCGTGCGCATCGCCGAGATCGAGGTGGAGGGTTCCGCCGACCGCGGGAAGCTCCGCCAGCATGGTCTGCGCGTTCTTCCGCTTGTGCAGGCGGAGATCGTCCTCGGTGTAGCGGCGGAAGTCCCCCGAGGCCTCGGTGTCGTCGCCGTAGGCGTCGGGGAAGAGGCGGGCGAGCACGGGGTCGTCAGGCTTCTCCGAGTTGCCGCCGATACCGACGAGTTCGGCGAGCTCGCCCCGTGGCTCGGGGGCCTCCACCATGTCCAGGAGCAGCGCGGCCATGGAGCGGAGCACCGCTGACTCGTCCGCGTCCAAGTCGATGGCGACCCCGCCGGACTCGGGCCGGAATCCCTTGGTCATGTCGTCACTGCTCCGCGGTCCATAGGACGGTGCCCATCATCGTGTCTGCTCGCCACCCGTGGCCCATCACTCGTCGTGCTGCAGGGTCGCCCACAGACCATACTGGTGCAGCACCTGGACATCGCGCTCCATCTCCTCACGGGTCCCGCTGGAGACCACGGCGCGGCCCTTGTAGTGGACGTCGAGCATGAGCTTGTGCGCCTTCCGCTTCGAGTAGCCGAAGACGGTCTGGAAAACATAGGTGACGTAGGACATCAGGTTGATGGGATCGTTCCAGACGATTGTCACCCAGGGGAGTTGCGGGCGCACATCCTCCTCGATGTCCGGTCGTTCCAGCTCGACCGGCGCCGTCGTCATGGCTCCCTCACCCTTTCCTCTGTGCGGGCTGTGCGTAGCGGCGCGCGCATGTGTCCCGGACACCGAGCGGGGCACCGATTCGCACAGGCATCCTCACAATGCATTCTCCCATCATTCACAGGGTGCCCGGGTGGAGTGTCAGAGGAGGTCGGATATTTTGTTACCGAGAGACACAAACTAACCTTGACCGTTATGACCGACGACTGGAGCAGTGCGCTCCTCACTGACCGGTACGAGCTGACGATGCTCCAGGGGGCGTTGCGCAGCGGTGCCGCACACCGACGGACCGTGTTCGAGATGTTCGCGCGCCGACTCCCCGACCAACGACGCTACGGAGTGGTGGCCGGAACCGGGCGCTTCCTGGAGGCGCTACGCGACTTCCGGTTCGATACCCCCACGCTCGACTTCCTGTCCGATAACGGCATCGTGGACGATTCCACGCTGAAGTGGCTGGCCGAATACCGCTTCTCCGGCGACATCTGGGGCTACGGCGAGGGCGAAATCTACTTCCCCGGCTCCCCCATCCTCGTGGTCGAGGGGACCTTCGCCGAGTCCGTGATCTTGGAGACCGTGGCGCTGTCCATCTTCAACCACGACTCCGCCATCGCGTCGGCCGCCTCCCGCATGGTGACCGCCGCCAACGGACGCCCCCTGATCGAGATGGGATCCCGCCGCACCCACGAGATGTCCGCGGTCGCCGCCGCCCGTGCCGCCTACCTCACCGGTTTCGCCACCACCTCGAACCTGGAGGCCGGCCGCCGCTACGGGATACCGACCGCCGGCACCAGCGCGCACGCCTTCGTGCTGGCCCACGACAGCGAGAGGCACGCGTTCACCGCGCAGCTCGACGCCCTCGGCCCCGAGACCACCCTCCTGGTGGACACCTTCGACGTCGAGCGGGCGGTACGCACAGCGATCGAACTGGCCGGGGAGAAACTCGGCGGCGTGCGCCTCGACTCCGGCGATCTCGCGGCCACCGCCGCGCGGGTCCGCGACCTCCTCGACCAGCACGGGGCCAACGGCACCCGTGTCCTGGTCACCGGCGACCTCGACGAGTACTCCATCCAGGCCCTGGCGATCGCCCCGGTCGACGGCTACGGCGTGGGCACCGCGCTGGTCACCGGCTCGGGCTCGCCGACGGTGTCCCTCGTCTACAAGCTGGTCGCGCGTGCGCGCGGCTCCGCCCCCGATGACCGGCTGGAGCCGGTGGCCAAGCGGTCCGTGGGCAAGCCGAGCAGGGGCGGGCGCAAGTGGGGGTCACGGCGGCTGGACGACCAGGGCGTCGCCACCGCGGAGATCGTCTACGACCACGAACCGGAGAAGGAGCCGGGGGTGCGGCCGCTGCTGCGTCAGCTCGTGGACAAAGGCGAGATCGTCGGCACCGAGCCGCTGCCCACCGCCCGCGAGCGCCACAAGGCCGCGCTGGCGGAGCTGCCGGAGGAGGCCCGCAGGATGTCCGGCGGCGAGCCCGCCATCCCCACCCAGTTCGAGCGCCTGCACCCATGACTGACCGCACCGACGCGCGGAAGGAGGAGCGGAAGATGTCGAAGGCACTGATCGTCGTCGACGTGCAGAACGACTTCTGCGAGGGAGGGAGCCTGGCCGTCAGCGGCGGCTCCGGTGTGGCGTCGCAGGTGTCGCGCTTCATCGCCGACCACCGCGACGACTACGTGCACGTCGTGGCAACGCGCGACTACCACATCGACCCCGGGGCGCACTTCTCCGACACACCGGACTTCGTCACCTCCTGGCCGCGGCACTGCGTGGCCGGCAGCAGCGGCGCCGAGTTCCACCCGAACTTCCACACCGACGACGTGGACGCCGTGTTCAGCAAGGGCCAGTACAGCGACGGCTACAGCGGGTTCGAGGGCACCGACGACAACGGGCGGCCGCTGGCGGACTGGTTGCGTGATCGCGGCGTCACTCACGTGGACGTCGTGGGCATCGCCACCGACCACTGCGTGCGCGCAACCGCCCTGTCCGCCGTCGAGGCCGGGTTCGACACGCGCGTGCTGCTGGATCTGACAGCCGGAGTGGCCGAGGAAACCACGGACGCCGCGCTGCGCTCCCTGGCCGAACAGGGCGTCGAGCTGCGGGGCAAGCCGGTCCTGGCCTGACCGTGCGGAGCCCGGGGAGGTGGCTCCCCGGGCTCCCCGGGGACCGGTACGCGCACGACCGCAGCACCTACGCCGCCGAGAAGAACCCGCGGGGCGGGCCGCCCGGAGAGACGGCCCGCCCCGATGTCTTCGCGTGCGTCGCGGCGGAAGCGGCGGCTCAGTCGATGCCGATGGCGGCGCGGACCTTGCCGAGTGTCGCCTGGGCGCGCTCGCGCGCCCGGACCGCACCCGCCTCAAGGATGTCGTCGAGGTCGCTGTCGGGGGCGATGAGCTCCTCGTAGCGCTCGCGCATCGGGCCGAAGGTGGAGTTCAACACCTCGAACAGCTCGTTCTTGAGGTCGCCCCAGCCCATGCCGCCCTCTTCGAGCCGCTTGCGGGTGGCGGTGGTGTGCTCCTCGGCCGCGAACTGGGCCAGCAGCTGGAAGGGCACGGAGATGTCGGGGTCCTTAGGTGCCTCGACCGGGGTGGAGTCCGTGGGGATCCGCCGCACCAGCTTCTTCAGCTTGTTCTCGGGCAGGAAGAGCGGGATGTGGTTGTCGTAGGACTTGCTCATCTTCCGGCCGTCTACGCCGGGCAGGACGCTCGCCTCCCCCTCGGGGAACACGCCCTTGGGGATCGGGAACGCGTAGGAGTCGCCGTAGAGGTGGTTGAAGCTCCCGGCGATGTCGGCCGTGTACTCGATGTGCTGCACCTGGTCGCGGCCGACCGGCACGCAGTCGGCCTCCATGATGAGGATGTCGGCGGCCATCAGGATGGGGTAGTTGAACAGCCCCATGTTGACGCCGGCGTCGAGGTCGGCGACACCGGCCGCCTCGTTGCGGTCGCGGGCGGCCTTGTAGGCGTGCGCCCGGTTCATCAGGCCCTTGGCGGTGACGGTGGCCAGGATGGTGGCCAGCTCGAACACCTCGGGGACGCTGGACTGGCGGTAGAGGACGGTCCGCTGGGGGTCGAGTCCGCAGGCGAGCCATGTGGCGGCGACCGACCGGATGTCGCTGCGGAGCTTCTCGGGGTCCTTGACCGAGTTGAGCGAGTGGTAATCGGCGAGGAAGTACAGGGTGTCGTGCTCGCGCGCCGCGGCCAGCGCGGGCTTGATCGCACCGATGTAGTTGCCGATGTGGGGCATGCCCGAGGTCTGGATACCGGTCAGGTAGGTGTTGGTCGCTGCCATGACGCCGAGTCTATCGGGGGTGGATGTCCGCCCCGGATCGCTGCGGGCGCGCGGGCGCACACCCGATGCCGCCTACGGCGACAGGTGACCGGCGCGCGGGCGTTGCCGGTCGGCCGCGGACGGCCGCGAACGCCCTAGGTGCGGAAGGCCGCCCAGTGCTCGGTCATACGCTCTCGCTGCCCCCGGGTGAAGTGGCTCATACAGGGGTCGTCACTGTAGTTCATGAAGTTGTGGACGGGGTCCCGCCCGGTCTGGTCGCATGTGTCGCGCCCCTCCGGGCAGCCGGCCGCCTGCTCGCGCTCGAAGGGGGTGTCGTCGACGTAGTCGCCCGGGTGCTCGCACCCGTTCTGGAAGGTGTGGAAGAGGCCGAGCCAGTGCCCGGTCTCATGGGTGGCGGTGAAGCCGAGATTGAACTTCTCCCGCTCGCCGCCGGGGACCGAGCGGTAGTCGACGACAACGCCGTCGAGCTTGGGCGAATCGGTGTAGTCCTGCGGGAAGGTGGACCGCCCGAGCATCCCGTCGGGCAGGTTCACCGTGTAGAGGTTGAGCGTCCCCGCGTCGCCGCGGCGCAGCTTTTTCTTCATGGCTGCCTCGTGCCCGACGAAGTCGCCGAACCAGGAGTCGCTGACCGTGCGGGTGACCGCGCGCAGCTCGAATCGGAACCCGGTGTCAACGCCGTACCCGTAGCCGCCGCTGAAGCCGCGGTTCATGGTGTTGATCTGGTCAGAGATCGTGGAGTCGCTGAGGTCCCCCCGGCCGTCGCTCGCCGAGATCACGTGGACGATGGTCGGCACCGTTCGCCTGAGGCCCTTGGCCGGGGCCTGCTGGGTGACGAGAGCCTCGTTGAGCTGCTGGTCGAGTTCGGCGGCCTCCTCGGGGCTGAGGTGGTTGTGGCCCAGGCCCGGGCCGCCAGTGGTCCGCGAGGAGGCGTCGGCATCCGGCGGGCACACGGGATCACTCCCACGCGCGCGCACGTCCCCGCCGGCAGGCTCCTCGGGGCGGGCGGCGCCCGTGAGGACCAGCCCGGCCAGGGCGAGCGCGGTGAACAGCAGGCCGCCCCAGATACCGAACGGTGCTTTGCCAAATGCTCTTCCAGCACGGTTCATGATCACGGACTGTAGCGATCCCCTGCGGCATCCGTGATCGCCGACACGTCATCATGGCGAACTATTTGCCGATCTTTCCGGCAATCGGCGAGCCAACGGGTCCTGCGGCGGCCCGCCTACCGGCCCCTGGTGGCCCAGGAGCGCAGTCGAGCGATCCGCTCACGGATCTGCTCGGGCGAGGCCTGCGCGATGGGCGGCCCGCCGCAGGCGTTGCGCAGCTCGGTGTGGATCACGCCGTGGGGCTTGCCCGTGCGGTGATGCCACGCACCGACCAGGGTCTGCAGTTCCCTGCGCAGTTCGGCGACGACCTCGTGGGTGGCGGCCTGCTTCGGCTCCTCCTTGGGCGCCTTGCGCTGCTGGGCATGGATCTCGGCCTTGCGCTTGCGCAGCAGCTGGGACACCTGCTCGGGCTCCAGCAGCCCGGGCAGGCCGAGGAAGTCCTCTTCTTCGGGAGAACCGGGCGCCCCGCTGCCGAACTCCGAGCCGTCGTACAGCACGCGGTCGAACTCGGCGGCCGACTCCATCGTCTCGAAGGGGAGCTCGTCACCGGCGTCGGGGGTGTCGCGCTTTTTGCGCGCTTCGTCGATGAGGTCCTGTTCCGGCTCCTCCCCCTCCTTGAGGGGGCGGTCGAGCACGTGGTCGCGCTCGCGTTCCATCTCCCCCGCGTACTCCAGCAGGGTGGGTACCGACGGCAGGAAGACGGAGGCGACCTCACCCCGTCTGCGGACACGCACGAAGCGCCCCACCGCCTGGGCGAAGAACAGCGGCGTGCTGGTGGAGGTGGCGTACACGCCGACCATCAGCCGGGGTACGTCGACGCCCTCGGAGACCATGCGCACCGCGATCATCCAGCGGTCGTCGGACTCCGCGAACCGCTTGATCTTCCTGCTGGCGGTGGGGTCGTCGGAGAGCACCACCGTGGCGCCGGTGCCGGTGATCTGGCGCAGGATCCGCGCATAGGCGCGAGCGGCCTCGTGGTCGGTGGCGATGACCAGGCCGCCGGCGTCGGGGGTGGCCTTGCGCACCTCGGTGAGCCGCCGGTCGGCCGCGGTCAGCACCTTCTTGATCCAGTCGCCCTTGGGGTCCAGCGCGGCCCGCCAGGCCTGGGCCAGCGCGTCCTGGGTGAGCGGCTCGCCGAGCCGGGCGGCGAGTTCGTCTCCCGCGCGGGTGCGCCAGCGCATCTCGCCGGAGTAGGCCATGAAGACGACCGGGCGGACGACGTTGTCGGCGAGCGCGGGGGCGTAGCCGTAGCTGTAGTCCCAGGAGCAGCGGCGCACACCGTTATGGTCCTGGACGTAGTCGACGAACGGGATGGGGTTGACGTCGGAGCGGAACGGCGTCCCGGTCAGGGACAGCCGCCGCGCCGCCGGGTCGAACGCCTCGCGCACGGCGTCGCCCCAGGACAGCGCGTCGCCCGCGTGGTGAACCTCGTCGAAGATGACCAGGGTGCGGCGCGCCTCGGTGCGGTTGCGGTGCAGCATCGGGTGCGCGGCGACCTGCGCGTAGGTGACGGCCGCGCCGATGTACTGCCGCCCCAGGGCGCCCTGGCCGTTCTTGAAGTCAGGGTCGATCGCGATCCCGAAGTGGGCGGCGGACTCGGCCCACTGCTTCTTGAGGTGCTCGGTGGGGCAGACGATGGTGACGGAACGGACCACGTGGCGGGCGAGCAGCTCGCTCGCCAGCGTCAGCGCGAAGGTGGTCTTGCCCGCTCCGGGCGTGGCCACCGCGAGGAAGTCCCGCGGGTTCCTCCGGAAGTACTCCTCATAGGCCTCGCGCTGCCATTGGCGCAGGCCACTCAGGCGTTCCGACGTGCTGGTCTCAAGAAGCGTCATGCTGCCAATCCCCTGATACTCACCCGGACGAGGGTAACCGCCCGCAGGGACCGGGCAGGCGTCACGCCAGCAGCGCGTTCGTCACGTTCCGCCCGCCCTGTCCCGCCGCCCCTGCCCACCGGTGGCATACGGCGCCCCCGGATCCCGCGCGGATCCGGGGGCGGAGCCCAGTAGGTGCAATAGGTCCAACTAGTTCCCCGGGACGTCCACGGCGCCGTCGTTGAACGGCATGTAGGGGTCGATCCAAGGGAATACGACATACCACAGCAGGGCCGCCGCACCCGCGATGAGTGCGAGCGCCAGCACGAGCCTCACCGGGACCGGGCCCGGGAGAAGGCGCCAGATCAATCCGTACATCGGTGCGTGTAACCCCGTTCCTTTTTCCGTCGGCTTCCTTCGGCGCGGCCGCTTCTAGGCGTCCGCGTTCTCCGGTGCCATGTCGGCGATGCTCTCGGGCATGCCCTGGTCCTTGGGCCGGGTGTCGGAGAGCTCGCCCCAGACGATCAGCCGGTGGGTGTTGTTCAGCTTCGGGGCGCAGGTGGTCAGGGTCAGCAGGGAACGCTCCGGGTCATCGTTGTTCTTCTTGTCGAACGGGTCGGGGTCCACCACCCACACGTTGTCCGGCGTGACCACCTGCTCCTTGATGACCTCGTAGGTGTAGAAGTTGTCCTGGTCCTCCAGGACGATGGTGTCGCCATCGTCCAGCTGGTCGAGGTCCCAGAAGATGCCCGGCGTGCGGTGTCCGGCGACGGCGTAGTTGCCCGGCTGCCCGGCCTCGGCGTTTCCGGTGTAGTGGCCGGGGCTGTACTTGATGTCCTCCTGCGAGACCCCGTTGACGACCACCCACTGCAGGTCGAGATCGGGGATGTACATGCGGGCGTTGGCCGACCCGGGCAGCGGCTCGGAATCGGGCCCCTTGGGCTCCTTCCACTGCTCTTCGAGCCCCTGGGCGAGCTCGTTCTGCTCTTTCTGGGTCTCGAACTGCTTGCCGTAGACCTCGTACGCCGCGAAGAACAACATCAGGACACCGGCGGTGAACAGCAGCTCGCCGATGAGGCGGACGATGCCGCGTGCGATGTCGCCGACGGTCATTCGGGGATTGGACCTGCCGCGTCGGCCACGCGGGGCGCGTCGGCGCCCGCCTCGTGTCGGGCGCCGTTCACTTGTGGAGACCATATGCCCTACCTGTGGTGACAAGGCCGCACGCCCACCCGCCGACGAAAGTGCTGGGGGGCGCGGGCGATGAGCTCCGGTGCGTGCCGCCCGGATTGCGGATCCCGTGGAGCGCCGACCGCGGCCGCGTACGGCGTGATCCCCCGCCGTCGGGCCGGATCCGGCGTTCCCGTCGCAAGGAGCGTACCGCGCCTGCTTCGCCCCCTGCAGCACGAAGGGCCGAGACGGACAAATGCCGTCACGGCCCCGCGGCGTCTACGAAAGCGAGAGCCGTGGCCCTGGATCAGGCGGCCATCATCTCTTCGTAGATCTTCTTGCACTCGGGGCAGACCGGGAACTTCTTGGGATCGCGGTTGGGCACCCACACCTTGCCGCACAGGGCGATCACGGGGGATCCGGTGACCGCGCTCTCCGTGATCTTGTCCTTCTGCACGTAATGGGCGAACCGCTCGCGGTCGCCATCGTCGTGCGAAATGTCGGGGCGGGTCTCGCTCTCCGGGAGCACCTTGTTGACAACGTCCATGGCCATCGTGCCCTCACACCTCCTACGTCTCATCCCACGGTATCCGCAGAGGACGGAATTCAGTTCAACGTCGGGTCGTCCGGGAGAGTCGATACCAAGGCGAGATCACCGCCCTGGCGGCGCAGCACCCGCGACCACAGGGAGCCCGGCGTCGGAGAGAAGACGTCCTCGGCCAGAGCCGGGAGGACGTACCAGGCGCCCTCCTCGATCTCGGCGTCCAGCTGCCCCTTGCTCCACCCTGTGTACCCGGCGAACACGCGGAACCGGCCGAGCGCGCCGCCGATGATCTCGGGTGGCGTGTCCAGGTCGATCAGGCCGAGCCGGGGCACGGTGGCGTCCTCCTCCAGGTTGGCCAGGGGACGCCAGCCGAGCGGGGCGTCGTCGGTACCGGGCATGCCGAGCGCGAGTCCGGAGCCGGTGCCGACCGGGCCTCCGGCGAACATGACGGCGGGGTCGGTGGCGTAGCCGCTCCAGTCGCCCAGGACGTCGTCGACCAGGAGCTCCGAGGGGCGGTTCACGATCACACCGAGGGTGCCCTCGGAGTCGTCGTCATCGATCACGAAGACGACCGCGCGCCGGAACTCGGGCTCGGACAGCATCGGGGTCGCCACCAGCAGGCGACCGGTCAGCGTCGGCTGGTCCATAGCTCCACACCTACCCCGTGAGCCGGGCGGGCGCCACCCCGCCCGGCGCGCCGCCCACAGGCGGTGGCTAGTCGTTCCGGCCGCGTGTGGCGGCCTCGCGCACGGCGGAGGCGACGTGCTGGGCGAGGTCGGTGTGGAAGACGCTCGGGATGATGTAGTGCGGGCCCAGTTCGTCGTCGGTGACGACGTCGGCGATGGCTTTCGCCGCGGCCACCATCATGTCGGAGTCGACGAAGTGGCTCTGCGCGTCGAGCAGTCCGCGGAAGAACCCGGGGAAGACCAGGACGTTGTTGATCTGGTTCGGGTAGTCGCTGCGGCCGGTGGCGACGACGGAGGCGTGCAGGTGGGCCACCTCCGGGTCGACCTCGGGGTCGGGGTTGGCCAGCGCGAAGATGATCGAGTCCTCGTTCATCTCGGCGATGTCCGAGCCGGAGAGGATGTTGGGCGCGGAGACGCCGATGAAGACGTCGGCGCCCTTGACGGCGCCCTTGAGGTCGCCGCTGAAGCCCGCGGCGTTGGTGTGCTCGGCGATCCAGGTCAGGTTCTCGTCGAGGTGCTCGCGGCCCTGGTGCACGGCGCCGTGGACGTCGCAGACGATGACGTCTTTGGCCCCGGCGTGCATGAGCAGTTTGAGGATGGCGGTGCCGGCCGCGCCCGCACCCGACATCGCGATGCGGACCTCGCTGAGGTTCTTATTGACCACGCGCAGGGCGTTGCGCAGGGCGGCGAGCACGACGATGGCGGTGCCGTGCTGGTCGTCGTGGAAGACGGGGATGTCGAGCAGCTCGCGCAGGCGGGCTTCGACCTCGAAGCAGCGGGGCGCGGAGATGTCCTCCAGGTTGATGCCGCCGAAGCCGGGGGCGAGCACCTGGACGGTGCGGACGATCTCGTCGACGTCCTGGGTGTCGAGGGCGATGGGCCAGGCGTCGATGTCGGCGAAGCGTTTGAACAGGGCCGCTTTGCCCTCCATGACGGGCATGGAGGCCTCGGGGCCGATGTTGCCCAGGCCCAGCACGGCCGAGCCGTCGGTGACGACGGCGACGCTGTTGCGCTTGATGGTCAGGCGGCGGGCGTCGTCGGGGTTGTTCGCGATGGCCTGGGAGACACGGGCCACGCCGGGCGTGTAGGCCATGGAGAGCTCGTCGCGGTTGCGCAGCGGCACCTTCGACTTCATCTCGATCTTGCCGCCGAGGTGCATCAGGAAGGTGCGGTCACTGACCTTGTGCACGACGACGCCTTCGATGGCGCCCAGGGCGTCGATGATGGCCTGCGCGTGGTCGGTGTCGCGTGCCGCGCAGGTGACGTCGATGCGGATCCGCTCGTGGCCGGCCTGCGCCACGTCGAGCGCGGTGATCATGCCGCCGACGTGCTCGACGGCGTTGGTCAGGCTGCCTACCGCGCTGCCACCCCCGTCGAGTTCGAGACGAACCGTTATGGAGTAGGAAACGCTGGGAAGGGTGGCCACGAAATGCTCCTCAATTTCACGGATCTGCCGCGCTCGCCTGCACTGTCACGGTGCTCCGGCGCATCTTTCATGGTGCCATCACCTCTGATGACCGCGCGCGGAAGAGACCGTGAAATCGGACATTACCGACGAGTAGGTGTTCACGCTCACGCTGTGGTCGGACCACTGGGCCGCACCGTTGCCAGAGGTTGGTGAACCCTGCCACATTACCCGGTTTCGCGTTCTTCGGGCGCGATGCCGGACCCTCCGTCGGGCTCTCCGGCGCGTTCACGCGCCAGGCGCTCGATCACGTCGACACAGGCGGAAGGGCCGATGACGGTCGAGTCGATGATCAGATGGTAGAGGGAGAGCGAGGCCGGATCGACCCGGTAGAAGCGGCGGACGTAGGCGGCGCGGGCGCGGTCGTTGTCCTCCAGGTCGCGCATGGTCGGCGGGTGCCAGGCCGCCCCTGCGGCCTCGCGGTCGTCGCCCCGTATCAGCGCCTCCTCCCGCGCCGACTCCCGCATCTTGACGGCCTGGGCGAGCCGCCGGTCCTTTGAGCCGTCGAGGCGGACATGCAGGGCCGTGCCGTGCTCGGAGAGGACGGACGCGGCGGCGCGGCCGAGGATGACACCGCCGCTGGCGGCGACCTCACCGATGACCTGCTCGGTCTTTTCGACGAACTCCTCGTCGTACAGGAGCCGCCCCTGGTCGTCGGTGGCACCGAGGAAGGTGGAGTCGACGCTGCCCAGAGTGACGGTGGGCAGTCGGGCGGCGCTGGCCAGCAGCCGCTCGAACCCAGTGGCGGCGCGGTCGTCGTGCTCCAGCGCGTCTTCGAGGGAGCAGCCGATCTGCCGGGCGACCGCACCGGGGATGGCGCGGTCCAGAAACGGGACGCCGAGCCGCTCCGCTACGGCGGGCCCGATCACGCTGCCTCCGGCCCCGTAGGTCGCGGAGATCGTCACCACATAGGTCATCGGGCACCACCCGGCTTCGGATCCGTACACGCGTGTGTCACGGGTCCTACCCCGCTGACCTGCTGATCAACGCGGATCACGCGGCACACGAGCGGCTGCGTCGGCGCGGACCACCGATCCCCGCGCCTGAAGAGAAGGAGCACGGCCGGCACGCGGCACCACGGGCGACGGTGCCGCGGCACCGTCGCCCCACTGCGGCACCGCCCTGACCTCTAGCCAGAGCCGGGCCGGAGCGGGGCGACCATCGCAGCGATCGGTGACCTGGGCCGGTGATCGGTCCCGCAGGGCTAGAAGAGCGCGGCGGTGAGGCCGCGCCGGGCCTTGGCGACGCGGGGGTCACCGGACGGGAGCACCTCAAACAGGGTCAGCAGGTGCTTGCGCGCGGCGTCCCGGTCGTCGCCGGAGGTGCGCTGGACCGTGCCGATAAGCCGCTCGAAGGCGTCCTCGAACTTGCCGCCGTACATGTCGATGTCGGCGACGTTGATCTGCGCCGCCACGTCGTCGGGGTTGTCGGCCGCGGCCTTGCGCGCCGCGTTGGCGTCGAGTGCGTGCACGCGCCCCACGAGGCGGACCTGGGCAAGCTTGAGCTTGGCCTCCTCACTGGAGGGGTCGGCCTCGACCGCCTTGGCGTACACGGCCTCGGCGGCGGCGAAGTCGCCGCGCTGCAGGGCTTCCTGTGCCTCGACGTCCACGGGGTCCTGGGCCGCCTGCTCGCCGCCGCTCTGCTCTTCGGCTCCCTCAGCGTCCTCCGGGCCGAGCCCGGTGTATTCCTGCGGGAGCACGCCCTGCTGCTTGAGGCCGTCGAAGATCTGGGTCAGCCACTCGCGCAGCTGTGCCTCGGTCGCGGGACCCGCGGGGCCGGGCACGACCTGGCCGCCGATGACCATGGCCACCATCGGGGCGCCGGGCACACGCAGCGCCTGAGCGAGCTGCGGGCTGGCCTGAACGTCGATCTTGGCGACGGCCCACTGCCCGCCAGCGCCGACGGCCAGCCGGTCGATGGCCGTTTCGACCTGCGACGACTGCTCAGAACTGGCCTGCAGGACGGCGAGCACGACCGGGGCGCTCATCGAGCGCTCCAGGACCTCGCTCTGGAAGTTCTCCTCGTTGACGTCGATGGCGTAGGGGTTCGCTGTGCCCGACGACTCCTGGGCCTGCCGCTTGGCCTCGCGTTCCAAGGCCGCCTTGCGGGCACCGAGGTCGATCGCGCCGTGCATTGAGTAGTCCGAAGGCTGCATGGTTCCATCCTGCCGTATTCACAGCAAAAAACCGTCACCCTCCGCACCGACGGGGACAGGCTCTCGCGGCCGTGCGCCGGGCGTCCACGACACGGCGATCCTCCCCCGCCTACCGCCACCACCAACGGAGGTGTGTAACAGTACGTCACTATGTGGAGACACTCCGCGCACACCAGGGGTGAGGGCGGAACCGACGTGCGCCCGCGGCGGCGCGGCACCCAGGCGCTCGCCACCGCCGCCGGCGCCCTGCTTCTGCTCACGATCGGGGCCGTCGCCGCGCCCAATCCGGCCACGGGCAGCGCCACGGCGTCCGTACTCCCGGTGGCCGGATTCAGCGACCACCGCCCCAAGATCCGGTCGGGCGAGGCAGGAGAGGCAGTCGGCCGCTTCAGGGCACAGCCTGGCGGCCCGGATTCATCCACCGAAAGGGACGTGCGCCCTTGCTTCCACCCGCACTGGGTCACCGTGGCCGTCGGGGACCGCGTGTGGCGGGTCCACGGCAGGTCCTGCCCGGACTGGGCGCCCAACGGACGGATCCCCCTGTTCGCCCGCCCAGCAGCCGAGAGCCGGATCGTTGGCCACCTCGACCCCGAGCGTGACGCCTGGTACCACTGCCAGGACGCCGGGAGTCCCTTCCACCTGGGAAACGCGGTCACCCGCTGGTGGGCCGTAAGCCGGACCGCCAACGGCCACTCCGGCTGGGTCCCCCAGGTCTACTTCCGCGGCGCTCCCCCGGGCGCGGCGGACAGCGGCCTGGAGTTCTGCGGCCAAGCAAACGGCCGCGACGCCCACGACGTGGCCCCGCCCCCCATCGCCCTCCCGCTCCCGGCCGGGTCGGCTGACCACCGTACAGCGACACAAGGTGCCGGTCGCTGACGAGACCGGCTCAGCGTCGACTTCCGCCTTTCGGGCTCGCGAGAACCACTGAATCTGCCTTCATGGAATTCGAACTGATGCGTGGCTGAGTTCACCCTCACCCCCTTCCCGCTGCCACCCAATGCACCACTCCAATTCGGCCATCAACCCCCAGACCACACCCAAACCACGAGAAGAGACGCGAATAACATTCGCAATGTTCGAATATGACTTTCTTGGGAAGTATGTACCTTTAAGCCAGCACGAAAAAATGCGACATATCAGATTGGCCGCCTTGCGCCCCGGGGAGACACATAAGGGCGATCCGACCTCATCCAGCAGAACAAACGGGAGACCCCTGCGACTCCCAGGAGAATGCATCCCTCAGGCCAACGAAACGGAGTTGATTCGCCTATGCGCGCACGCATCCCCCTCGCTGCCGCGGCGGTGTTTGCCATCGCGGCCAGCGGTTTGACCACCCCCGCGGCCACCGCTGCCCTCCAGCCGCCAGACAAGGCGGAGTGCTCTGGCACCGTACTGGAGAACAACGCCAACAACAGCTCCTTCGCCGAGGGATCGTGCAAGTTCCGAATCTCGGGCGAGGACGTCAAATTCCGCGCCTTTGTGCAGGAGGACGCCTTCTTCGACGTCGGCACGAGGCTCACTACCCCTGTGGCGACCTGCAGGACGCACGACCTCAGCTTCCGGTGCTCGGGAGATTCCTTCGCCGATGGGAATTCCATCGGCGAATTGGACTGGGAGGTCGACATCCCCTGAGTTCGGCTGCTCACCTCACCCCTACCGCACAGTGGCCCTGCCGGTTGCCGACAGGGCCACCTCCGATCTGATGGGCAGTCTCCCCTTGTTCGCCCAACCGCGGCGATCGAACGAGATGGCGGCTGACTTGGCGATCGTGACTTACAGGAACTTGCGCCAGGTGCCGGACTCCAAAGCGTCCAACACCTCTTCCTTCACCTGGCCCCGGACCGGAGCCCCGAACAAGCCGACGTCCAGTCGCCCCGAAAGACCGCAGTACGGTGCCAACACCTTTAGCACCGCCTGGTACTGCTCGGGGTAGCGCTCCACGATGACGCGCTGGGCCTCCGCCCGAGCCTGACTCCAGGGTTCTTCGACCTGTTGCTCGGCCTTGACGACTTCGTGGTGCACGCGCCGCACGACGAGCTTCCACTCCACTCGACGCTGCTGGCACGCGCGAAAGAAGCGCCGCGCGTTCAGGACCTTCCGCGCCTCCTGCTGGCTCATTGAGTGCAGCTCGTCGACGTCCAGCGCGGGCAACTGCCCATCAGCATGTCCCCGAGCCGTCTGCCGCGTCATCTCCTGGAGCTCCACCAATGCCGCGTACCACCTCCTGAGGAGGAGAGGATGGCGCAGTCCTTCCCGACGTGCCTTCTGATCGGACACGTCATCGGCGACGGCATTGCGGAAATCCGCCCCACGCAGGGCGATGAGCTTCTCTACATCCGGCGTGATCTCAGCCTCCAGCAGTCCCGCACGGACACACCTTTCAATCGAGCCCAAGGCGTCCGTGCTGTCCTCGGCTCTGAGCGGGGAGACCTCGGGCAGCCCGGCCTTGCGAAGCAGGCCGCGGCGCACCTCCTGCGCCTCGCCCTCGTGATGGCGGCACAGCCAGGACTGAGCGGTCAGCCTCGCGTTCATCTGCCGGGCGTTGATATGTGAGTTGCGTGCCTTTCTCCGCTGATTGAGCAGTGAGCGGGACGCCCCCAGAGCCCTGCGGGTCCTCTTCAGTCGGACGCGGTTTCGCTCCAGGCGCGGGTCCGACTCGTACTCCATCCGCTCCATGGCACTGGACAGCTCCGACTCCGCCCACGTGAGCGCGTCCTGCCAGTCCTCGATCCATTCCTGTGAGCGCAGGGTCTCCGCTGTGACGCGTCCGGCTTTCCCCTCGGCGTCGGCGATTGCGGTGGTCACCAACGCGTCGAAGTCCGCTCGCCACAGCGCTTCGAGTTCGGCTGCGGTCCGTCGTCGCACCTCGCCGATGCGCAGCCTCTCTGTCGGCACGACGGTCTCCCTCTCCTGCGAGCATGTTCGTTGTACCGAGATGTCTCGATATCTCCGCGATCATCGCAACGACCCGCAATCGGGGCAGCGGCGTGGCCGGATCAGGCCACGGCCCGGACCGTCGTGTGTGCCGGAGCCGTGCCTCTAACCCGTGATCCCGAGGGCGTCGGCGAGGAGCATGGCGCCGATGATGGCGACGGAGACGGGAAGCTGTTCCCACACGCTGGACAGTGCTCTGGTTCGGCCTGCGGTTGCAAGACGGACGCGGCGCTTGTTGGCGGTATAGTCCCGGCGGTCGTCCGATCGGGTGGACCAGGCCCGCAAAGCGGGGTTGGTGGGATGCGCCTGTGGGGCGTGGCGGCACGGCCCGGGGAGACGGGATCTGTCAGGGGCGGTGGCGAGTCGAGGCGATGACGCATAGGGGCGGTACCGGCGTACTGCTGGACGCCGTGGTGCTGGGTCGGTCCGCCGCTGTCGGGTGAGCATGGATGTTCTCCTCTGAGAATGCGTCGTTGGAGTAGGCGGGGTGCCCGCCCGCGGCCTCGCAGCAGGGCGGGCACCCCGTGGGGCGGCGCCAGCCAGAACCGCTCTTCCCCTCCGATTCCGGAAGCGGACGGCGGCACCTGTGGGGTAGGTTTCTGGGTGCCGCACCGGCCCTAATAGCCCTAGGGCGTGTTTGGCGGATCTAGAAGCTCGGATCTGTGGCTGCGCGTCACCGGCTACAACCGGAATATGAGCCGCAGATTCGAGCTCACCGACGAAGAGTGGGAACTGATCCACCCGCTACTGCCCCCGGACACACCACAGCGCGGCGGCCGCTGGCGCGACCACCGCCAAGTCCTCAACGGCATCATCTACCGCACCCGCACCGGCATCCCCTGGCGCGACCTCCCCGAGCGCTACGGCCCATGGAGCACCGTCCACCAACGACTGCTGCGCTGGGAAGCCGACGGCACCTGGGCCCGCATCGAAGAACACCTCATCGACACCCAGGACGACACCGACCTGCACGCCCAGATCGACTCCACCGTCGTTCGCGCCCACCAGCACGCTGCCGGAGCGCGAAAAGGGGGAGCAGCCCCGAGGACTCACGAGCCGCCCAGCACCTCGGGAAGTCCAGAGGAGGCCTGAGCACCAAGATCCACACCGTCTGCGAGGGCACCGGCAACCCCCTGGCCACCATCCTCACCCCCGGCCAGGGCGCCGACACGCTGCAACTTCCGGTGCTGGTGGGCCTCGTGCGCGTCAAGAGGCCGGGGCCGGGGCGCCCCCGCACCCGCCTGGACTCCCTTGCCGGGGACAAGGCCTACAGCTCCACAGCCAACCGGAGCATCCTGCGCTCCAAGGGCATCGGCTGCACCATCCCTGAGCGTGAGGACCAGAAGGCCAACCGCCGCAACCGCGGGTCGGCCGGCGGTAGGCCTCCCTCCTTCGACCGCCAGGCCTACCGCAGACGCAACCGCGTGGAGCGGCTGATGAACCGGCGCAAGCAGTTCAGAGCTCTGGCCACGCGCTACGACAAGCTCGCCACGAGTTACCGGGCGACTGTGCGAATCGCGGACATCCTCATTCGATTACGCGCTCGGCCCGACAAGACCACACCCCAAGATCCGCCAAACACGCCCTAGCTTGTTGTTTAACCTCAGCCCGTGGCTCGAACACCGTTCCGGCCACGGGTTTCCTCGTTCCCCAGACAACAGAGCGGCCTTGGGACGATCATGTGCGCTGTCGAGACGCCAACGATCAA
>NZ_BAAAPC010000034.1:0-31974 GCF_039530945.1 Nocardiopsis rhodophaea | reverse complement strand
GTTCCCGCTGGTGGGGTCCATGTCGGTCAGGCTCATCGTCACTGCGGTGCAGGTCCTTGTCTCGCCCTTGATGTTCTAGTTAAGACTGATTCGTCCTGTATGTCTCAAACGAGCCTGACAGATAGGGAGACCGCAGGCCTGACTCGCCCGCTGTTCACCACCTGGACACAGCTGCCCTACTCCTGCGTCATCATCGCCGTGATCCTGTTAGCCAAGGCCCTGGGCCTTCTCGCCTGAAGCGACCCTGAGAGGCGGTCCGCCTGCCGACCTGGACGGACCGCCGTATCGTTAAACAGCACCATGGTTTCCCTCAGCGGGAGGATGACAGGGTCGCTACAACCTCACGCAAGGCATGTGCAGCGTGTAGTGGGATGGGTACAGTACCGCGAAGTGGTATATGCAGAGAGAGGTAAATGGTAATGGTTGACCACGACCGCCCCTATTGCGTAGAGGAATTTCCCGACGGAACCCGTCGCATCACCACAGCTGTCTATTGGAGGCACCAGCTTGGAGGTGAGGCCCACTGCCTCGCCCGTTTCTACAGTTTGCCGGAGGGGAAGCGTCCAGTAGTCATACTCTCTGAGATCCGTAGTAATCCTTATGAATACCCATTGGGGCTTGACTTTTCGGCTGCTGCTCGCGCCCTGCTAAATATCCTTAGAAAGCTTGGAGAAACTGTTCCTGATGCTGCAATCTGGGTACTTCACCACGGGCGATTCTCCTACTACGATTCTCTTGGTGTAGAGGACTATGGGGTTTTTGACCTGCGCGGGGAAGATGGGGGGAATCTGGATGAGCTGGCCAACTATCGGCGACTGAGCAGCAGGGAAGCTCAAGATCTGCTGGCGGATATTCCGAAGTCTTCTGTGGAGGATGATGTCGTCAAAGCGGGCCTCGAAAGAATTGTATACTGGTGAGCCGACAGCTGACTGGTCGCGATATTCTGCGCTGGGTTCGCCGCAGATATCAGAAATATCGTGGGGATATTGATTCGTCGGGCAAGGGTGTTGCGATCATCCGTTTTGATGCGGGTAGTGCGGATTCTGCTCGTGTCAAAGTTCGGATGCAGGCATCGCGCGTATCGGCAGATCAGAAAGTCAAGGCATTCTCATCTTTGGGGTTTCAGGTTCATGAGGAAGTCCTTGGAAGGTCTGTTCATCCTCTCGATTTTTCCAGGCTCATTCATCGTTTCAATGTGGATGAAATGACGACTGGAATCATCGTTCAGATGCCAACCCATGATGATCTGCGTATGGCGGTTCAACGGATTTCCGGCAAGAAGGACATCGACGCACTGTTGGGAGGTCGATCTCCGTACCGTGCCTGTGCGACAGCAGACGGCATTGTCCGAGTAGCGGAACCGTTTGTGCAGGACAAGCCCCTGACTGCGGTAGTGGGCGGTAAGGGATTCGTCGGTCAGGGAGTCGCGAAGCTCCTGCGTGACAAGGGCGTCGAGCCGATGGTCCTCGACGCTGGAGACGACCTCCGGGCCGTGCGTGATGCCGAGGTCGTCATCTCCGCTACTGGCCACTCAGGTGTGCTGGGTCGTGAGCATCTGCGCCCCGGGCATCGGATCGTCGTCGATTCCGGGTTCGTTCCCCAGCGTGACGGCACGGTCCTCGGCGACGTTCGCAAGGACGCCGTTGACATCCCGCAGGTGATCACGCCGGTCCCGGGAGGCATCGGGCCAGTCGAGATGGCGGTGCTCATGGAGCGGGTCGTCCAGAAGGAGGTCGACCCTTCGATACCTTCCTGGTCGATCTCACCCGAGGCCGCACGCGAGATGTCCCGGGAGAGGCACCCCTCTCAGGAATCTGAAGGAGGGCGAATTCACCTCGTCTCCAGGGGCGAGAACCGTGGCGTCACCTCGGAGACGGGGACAGAAAGAACCGACCACCTCGAACCGACCTCTGATGCGATCCGCACGGGTTCTCTCGACAGCGATCCCAGCCCACAGGTGCAGAGCACCAGCATGACCGAGGCCTCTGCTGATCCCGGCCCAGGGGCAGAGCAGTCCGACCGCACCGGCCGGCCGTCGGATCGGGAGTCGGGCCCGAAGGATATTTCACGCTCGTCGATGGACCCACCCAGGCGACAGCTGCCGCCAGAGATCGAATTCGACGAGGCCCGCTCCGACCAGGCCCTCGCCGACAAGGACCAGCAAGCCCGCCGCGACGTAGATGACATGCAGTCGAAGCGAGATCACGCGAAGCCTGACGATGGGCGAGTCGACGAACCCCAAGCGCCCCATGACGAGCGGGTCCCGAGTTCGCGTGAGCAGGCCGCGGTTGAAGAAGCAAGGTGCGATCTGAGGCGGCCTTCAGCGGGCGTGCGGCAAGAGGAAGCTGCCCAAGCCGAGTCCGCCACGCGTAGCCGAGACATCGCGGACAAGCTCCGGCGAGCCGCCGAGGCCCGAGGCGAAGCCCGGGAGCGCAGTACGACCGCACACTCAGTCGATCAGGAGGAACGTCTCCGACGAGGGCGAATGGCGGAAGAACACCAAGGGGCTGAATCCGAAGGTCGAACGCTCGACCGGTGAGCGCGGGAACTTTCCGCGGCGTCGGCGGCCCTCCTTTTGCGTCTCTGACCGCAGATTCACCGGGCCACTCATGACAGCCATCCTCCCTTCCTCGTTCAGCAACGTGGTCGTCGGTCTTGTGTCGTGTTTTAGAAGAGTTGTAGTTTCGGAGGTTTCCTGATAGATCAATCGGTATTGACGTATCCGCCAGCTTTGCGCCACGCTGTGCGCCGTGAATCCTGATGGCGTGGCGACATTGAAGGCCGAGCTCGCTCGGCTGGCGGATCGGGTGGATGGGCTGGAGAGCATTCGTGAACAGGTCGAGATGATTGCCGACCAGATGCTCGCTGAAGCCGAAAAAACCCAGGCCGCGCAGGGCCACAATGATGACGTCACGCCGGTGGCGTGGATTGATCTCGATGCCGATCAGGCGCTGTCGGTGTTCCGTGACCTGATGCAGTGGATGGACGTGGTGCTGGTGCACCACACCCCTGTGACGGAGACGCTGCGGCCCTGCTGGTTTCGGCACCCGGCCGTAGTGCAGGTGCTCCTCGACGTTCGTGCTGGGTGGCTGCGCGCCTACCGCAGTCCCGGCCGATCGGATGCCGTTCTCTGGGCTCTCGAATGGTCGGGCCGCCATCTCCCACACCTCGAACAATTTCTCGCCCGGGAACTGGGCCGGTGCACAACGGCCCGGCACGACCCCGATCGCGTCCCGATGCCGCGCGTCGACGAGTGCGACGTGCGGGCCTACCTCCAGGGGCGGTCGGGCGACGGGAATGCCGTCGGGCGACCGACCACGACGGACGCTCCAGGGGAGGGCTCTCCGTGAGCCGACCCTGGGAGCGGCAAGCACCGTACACGGCAGCGGAACCGAACACGGCGCATGGGCCACCGGGAACACCACCGTCACCCCCGCACCCGCCCGATACCCGCGCCGAAGGGCGAACCACCGGGCGCACCGTTTTCTGTGACCACTGCGGAACCCGTCTCGACGCCTCCGCCACCACCTGCCCCGGCTGCTCCACTCCCGTGGCACCCCCGCCACCCCTCCACCGCAGCACGATCACGCGCGTCCAGCGGAAAGCAGGACTTCACGGCTCCGGCAGGGCGACCGGACGGCGGCTTGTGAGCGCTGTCGGCCGCAACATCCGAGGCCACGCTGTCGGGCTCTTCGCCGCTTGGTTCAACCTGCCCTTCTTCATGTTCATGGCAGTGCTGGGCGGTGTTCTCGGCGGTCTGGCCGGGCTCATGTCGGGAACAGCGGCCGGCCCTGGTGCCCTGGACCGCATCGGCATTGTTCTCAACGTCCTCCTCCCGCTGCCCATCGCCATCGAAGACCTTCTCCCCACGGCCGCGTTCCAGATCGGTGGCGTGATCGGCGCTGTCGTCGGCTCCGTGGCCGGTGCCTGGGCCATCTCCTGGTACTGGTTCTCCAGTTTCTGGACCCTGCTTTACGAGGGTGACCCCTCGTGGCCGTTCGCGGTCGCCGTCGGCCAGGTTGTCACCGCCGCCTTCGTAGGCTGGCTCTACACCTTCTACTCGTCCACCGCTGAAGGCTGGCGGCTGCGCATCGCCGGGGTTCGCCGCCCCAGCCGCCGCGAAGCCCAATGGCTGGTGCCGATCACGCGCGAGGCAGCTCGCCGTGTCGGGGCGACCGGCGTTCCTGTGCTCCTCATCGACGACAGTCGTGAGCCCAATGCTTACGCTGGCATCCGCCACATAGTCGTCAACCAGGGCCTGCTCGACTTCCTCCGCTACGACGAGGAGGCCGTCGCCGGGGTCATCGCCCACGAGATCGCCCACTGGCACCACGGCGATCCGCTTTCGATGACCTGGGGCAAGGGCATCGCCCTCCCGCTGTACGCGGTCTACGAAGTGACGGTGCGAGTACGCGAGGCCGCCCGCTGGGGGCCGCTGCGTTTCCTCCTGTGGGCGGTGCTGTGGAGTGTGTACGTCACCCTGCGCGGAATCGTGATGCCGATGTACGCAGCGGAATGGCGGAGCTGCGAGTACCGAGCGGACGCCGCCGCGAAAGCCGCAGGTTACGGCGACGGCCTGTACCGCGCCTTGGCCCAGCTACGCCGGAGCTTCGACAGCGCGCGCTCCGGATGGGACGCGGCGGTACTCGCCACGCACCCGCCCACCGAACTGCGACTGGAAGCCCTGGAACAGCCCGGCGGGCACTACCCGCTTCGCCACGACCACGTGGAGCCGCGGCCGACGCCGCGGATCTCGGTTGCGCGCACCGGGCCGGACAAGGACTAGGCACGGAGACACCCGCCCCCAGGACACCAAGCCCCCACGACATAGGACAGGACAACAGACGTGGCAGCGCAAAAGGAGCTTCCGTGACCGCGTTCGCGCCGACACCGGCTGTTCGGCTCCGCCCTGAGCACCGGGTATACCTCGGCCTCGACCCCCATGACGGATACCAACGCGTGTGGTCCAAGCCCTCGGACTCTGTCGGTGTCGTAGGGCCGCCGCGCTATGGCAAGACCTCGGGGGTCATCATCCCAGCGTTGCTGTACTGGGCGGGGCCGGCGGTGTCGACGTCCACACGCGGCGACATCCTGAACTTCTGCGGCGACTGGCGGCGCCGGATCGCGGCGCAGAGCGGCGGCCGCGTCTACGTCTACGACCCGTTCGGCAGCGAAGGCGCGGAGACCGATTCCATGCGATGGTCGCCGCTGGCCGGGTGCGAGGACCCCAGCGTCTGCTACCGGCGCGTGCAGGCCATGACGGCCGTGGCCGGTCGAGGGCTCAGCGACGGCGAGCACTGGCGCTCGGGCGCCGCGCTGCTCCTGCGCGGACTGTTCCATGCTGCGGCGCTGTCCGGGGCGCCGATAGCGGAGGTGCGCCGCTGGTTGGCCCGACAGGAGGTACGTCGCCCGGCCGAGGTGATCCGCGACGCGGGCGGTGGCGCGGCCGAAGCATGGGCCGACGATCTGGAGTCTGTGCGGCTCCTGGGAGAGCGCGAGCGTGGCAGCTTCTACTCGGTCGCGCGGAACTGCCTGGAGGCCACTGCGGAGCCGCGGGTGCTGGAGTCGTGCTCCAGCACCGATTTCGACGTCGATCACTTCCTCACCACCGGCTCCACGCTCTTCGTCGTCGGGCCCAGCCATTACCAGGACGTGGCTGCCCCGATGATCGTCGGCCTGATCGACTCCATCGCCCAGCGCGCGGCTGAACTCGCGGCGGTCCAGGGCGGCCGACTCTCCCGGCCGCTGCTCTTGGCCCTGGACGAGGTCGCTAATATCGCGCCGCTGAAGAGCCTCCCCTCGCTCATCTCGGAGGGAGGCGGTCGAGGGATCATCACGCTGTGGGCGGCGCAGTCGCTGGCGCAGCTGCGCGCCCGTTACGGGGCTGAGGAGCAGCAGGCGATCCTGACCGCCACTACCGCCAAGATCATCTATGGCGGGATGTCCAACGACGCCGACCTGCGCAACATCTCGGCGTGGAGCGGAGAGCAGCGGGTGCCGGAGGTGACGTTCTACGGGGGCGGCATGGGTGTTCTGCCGCCGCTTCCGGACCGGGCGGGTGGAGGGGTGAGTGACCCGAGAGGGTCGGCCGCACCAAGCGGGTTGGGCAACCCTGTCGAGACCGGCGGGCAGCATGCTGTCAGCGCGTCCTACCGCCCGGTGCTTCCTACCGAGGCGATTCAGCAGATGCCCCCGCATAACGCCTGGCTGTGGTGGCAGTCCGAACCGCCGATGCAGGTGGAGACTCGACCGGCGGGGGTGGTGTCGGAGTACGAGCGGGTCAGGGGCTACACCCCCGACTCCGGAGCGAGCGTCCGATGAACGGAAACGACGCTTCCGCATCGACTTCCGGGGCAGTCGGTCATCCAGTGTGCTCGCAGTGCGGAGCTCCAGCGGCCCGGAGTGCGGCGCGATTCTGCCGGTCGTGTGGTGCCCCGATGGATTCGGCGCCGATGACGGTGGAGGAGTCAGCGGGTAGGGGTTCGGGGGACTCCGGACCGTATCAAGCCCCGGGTGGGGCAGAGGAGGGACAGCGGCGGACGACGTACTACCGGCGGCGCGTCGTTGTGGTCGGAGCGGTGGTCTGTCTCCTGGCCCTGCTGGCATTCGGGCAGCGGGCGATCCAGGAACGCCTCTACCGGCCGGAGCAACCGGTGGAGGAGCTGATCTCGCTCATTCGGGAGCGGAAGGGCGACGAGCTCGCCCGGATACTGCGTACCGAGTCGACTCTGATCACCGACGCGGCCTTGGCTGAGGGGTACACGCCGCCGTCGGGTATGTCGATCATCGGGGTGGACGACGACGCCGGACAGGTGGAAGCCGGCGAGGTCGCGCAGCGTCCGAATCGCGACCGCGCCCGGGTGAAGATGCGGTATCACGTCGGTGATCAGAGCTTCGAGACAGCGGTCATGGTGGTCCGGGAAAAGACCGGATGGCTGCGCAGCTGGGAGCTCTCGGGGCATATGGGCGGACTCATGGCGCGCGTCAACGTCGCTCCCCCGCACACTGACCGCGTCCGGGTCGCCGCGGCCGAAGTTGACACGGGTGACGTTTTCAAGACCAGGTGGATCGACGCTCTGCCCGGAACCTACACGATCGCCGTGGCTGCCGATGACCCGCTGTTCGGGGGATCACGGTCCGAGGTCGCCATCCCTCGGACCAGGGCCAGCGACACCCTGATCAGGATCGACCACACCGATCTGGAGGTGCGTCCCAGTGTCGTGGAGGACGTGGAGAGCCAGGTCAGCGACCATCTCAAGGTGTGCGCCGAGAACGACACGAGTCTCAACCCGCCAGGGTGCCCGATGAGGGTGGATCGGGGCGGGGTCTTCCTCACGATCGACGACGTCGAGTGGACGATCGTTGACGAGCCGGAGATCAAGGTGCGCCCCTCAACCGACGAGGACACGCACGGTGCCCCGGTCACCGTAGAGACGATCGCCCCGGGGACAGCGGAGGTGACCTATACCTACGCCCGGGGCGATGGCGAACCAGTGAGGAAGTCCGTCGACATCACGGTGGGCGGTAGCGTGCGGGCCGATGAGAACGGCGAGGTCCTCTGGAACGGGTCCGCCTGAGCCGCTCAGAGCCTGAGTCCGAGGGGGTCGGTCTATCTCCGCGTGGGGGCCTGGGCGGATGCAGCGTCTGAGGTGAGGCCATCATCGACGCAGCTCCGGGCAAGGATCGAGAATGAGGCGGCGTCCGGAATCTTCGAAGGTCGTAAAGCGGAGTTGGACTCCTGCATCTCATCGGTGGAGAGCGATAAAGCGGACCCTTCTCCAAGCTTGATCGATCTCAAGTTATACACAGCGAATCGTCCGGGTCAGGAGAAGATGGGACCTACTGATCTTTGATTAGGTAGTTGATTCCAGAGGACAGGGATCGAGACCGACCGATCGAATAAATCCAGAAAGGACGTCCGGGCGTCTCTGGACCGAGAACAGCGCGGACCGCAACGCCCGCTCCACCTCCTCCACGCTGCGGAACGCCCGGTTGGCGATGCGGGTCTTGACCTGCGACCACATCGTCTCCACCGGGTTGAGCTCCGGGGCGTAGCGCGGCAGGTGCACCACGCTCAGCCACGTGCGTTGGGCGAGCCGGTGCCGCAGCCAGGCGGTCCTGTGGGAGGGATGGTTGTCCCACACGAGCACGAGCGGGGCGCCCAGGCGCTCATGGACCCGGTCGATGAGCTCGGGGAAGTCGTAGTGCCTGTAGCCGGTGCGGGAGGTGGTGAACACCAGTCGCGTGTGGGACCCGTCGGGGGCCACGCACAGCCAACCGGAGGCGTTGATCCGGCGGCGGCGCCTGCGCGAGAGGGCGATGAGCGGAGTGCGGCCGCGCCTGCCCCAGGTGCGGCGCACCGGCGGGTCGCTGGACGCCCCGGACTCATCGGCGAAGACGATCCATGCCCCTTCAGCTGCTGCTTCGTCTTTTGGCCTGGGGCCACACCTCGGTGTGCCAGTGGGTGATCTCCTCCTCGTCGCGTTCGGCCGCGCGGGCGGCGGGGACCTGCCAGGAGTAGCCCAGGCGCCGCAGCAGGCGCCAGATACCGGAGGGGTCGGCGAAGCGGACGCCGAAGTGCTCGTCGATGAGGCGGTTGACGCGGGCCAGGGTCCAGCGCTGGTCGTCCCAGCCGTGCGCGCCGGGCCCCTGGTCCAGCAGGCGCAGGAGGTGGCGTTCCTGGTCGGCTTCCAGGAGGGTGGCGGCTCCGTGGGGCCGGGCGGCCAGGGCCTGGGTGCCGCCGGCCCGCCATTTCGTGTGCCAGGTGCTCACGGCCTGGTCGGAGACGCCCAGCAGGCGGGCGATGGCGGCTTGGGAGAGGTGTCCTTGTTCGAAGAGGGCGGCCGCGGTCATACGGCGCTGTTCGAGCTGCTCGGGTGATCTGGGGGTGCGGTGCTCGGGGCGCATGCCCTATTCCACACCGGAATCGTTCAGGATTCAACTGAGAAATCAAAAGTCAGTATGTAGTACCCACGGAATCCCAGGGTGCCGTATACGAGATCCGACCCGTCGGTGAGCCTGGCCTGGATGAGGAACCAGTGCCTGAGAAGGTATCTCTCCACGAGTTCGAGAAGCTGCTCTCACGATTCGACATCGAGTTCGGCCTGCTTATACCCGAGTAGGGGAAGGGATGAGGTTCAGGGTGAGGCTACCTCGGTGATGTGCGTGAGCACGCACATCCACCGACCACCGCGCCTCACGAACACATCGGTCGTCCACTCGTCGGCGTCGAACCGCTGACCCTGGTAGTGGGCCGTGTTCGTCACGCGTGCTGTGAAGACAGCCGTAACGCCGTATAGCCGGACTCTGGCCTCGCTGACCCGCTCCATGGCTGAGTGGGATAGCTCCCCGGACTCAACGGCGGAGAGGAACTGCTCCTTCGTCGTGGTCCCTGACTCGGAGACGATCACCCACTCGTCCCCCATGAAGCTGCCGATCAGGGCGGCGTCATCGGAAACGATCGCTGCCGCCCACTCGTCGGCGATAGTAGTGAGCTGGTCCTGGACTGCAGCTTCGGTGGCGCCCCGTGGCGTTCCGATGTCGTCGCTCATCGCCCGACTTTAACGTGGGCATCGCCATAACAGCGGATAACATCCCGAGAGCCAGGCGGCTCATCGGTTACGTGGTCATTCAGAGTCAGTTTTCTTCAGCCTGCCAATGAACCTGGACCACTCTGAGCAGTCGAAGCCAAGCATCCCCAGACTAGGGTGCTTAGAGTCGCGAATGAGCTTCCCCACAACAGGCGGCGAGGCTACCTCTACGCACTCCTGGCCCACGGGGTTGCTATAGCTACTCTTCTTCCACTCCATGCTGACCTCCACACACTCTTCGCCTTTGGCACTGCTGTAGCTGCTCTTCGACCATGACAGAGCAGGAGAAGACATGTCCGCCTCACTCGGCGAGTTCGTCAACCAGATGAGCCAGGTGATCGTTCGACGCTTCAGGGGAGAGCGCCATTTCGGTCAAGCTGTCGAAGTTCATCGTATATCCCCGGATATCTTCAGGTTCCTCCATGAACAAGCCCTCACGGGAGATGTCGAGGAATACGACGGTGCTCTGGTCGTCATGCGGGAAGTCCAAGATGGTGAAGTGTCCGACCATCGCCGGATGCGCGCCAACCGCGTCAGGGAGAACCCGGACGTCTACTAGCTGCTGCTCGTTGACGAGCATGAGATGCAGGAGCTGCTCCCGCATGGTCAACGTGCTACCTACCAGCTTGCGGAGAGCCGCCTCATCCACGATCGCCTGGACCGATGGCGGGTTGGTGCGCTCCAGGATCTCCTTCCGGGCCATCCGTGCTTCGACTCGCCTCTTAATCTCTTCCTCGTTGACGACGCCAACGCCGCGGATGAGGGCCTTACAGTAGCTCGGCGTTTGGAGCAGGCCAGGGATCAACATCCCGCCGTAGAAGCGCAGCGTGGATGCCTGCGCCTCAAGGCTGACAAACGACCCAGGGCCCAGCACGTCCGAGTATCGCACCCACCAGCCGGTCTCCTTGGCCTGCTTGGCCATAGAGACGAGAGCGTTCACGCGGCCTTCATCCGTGACGCCGTACAGGGTGCACAAGCCACGAATGTCGTCTTCCTTGAGTCGCTTCCACTGGCTCCGTTCGATGCGGTTGACCTTGGATCGGTCCCACCCCATGCGCTGCGCTGTCTCCAACGTGTCGAGCCCAGCGGCCTCTCGCAGCTGGCGTAGCTCAGCGGACAGGCGCCGGTGTCGCACTGTCGGTGTTTGCCTCTCTGGCACTCGTTCCTCCCCGTAACTGGCCGCGTCGTGATCCTAAGCCCACGTGGGGTCGAAAAAATACCTTCGAATCCACGAACTTGCTTGAAACTTACCTCGGAGGTAATTCATACTCATTGTGAGCGGTCGATCATGATCCGTCCGGTCGACCTTCATCCACAGGTGGTGACCTGAATGCCCAGTTACTTCTCTGCCTCCTCCTCGCCCCTCCACCCCCTCCAGGCCCTCGCCAAGGAACTGGAAGCACGGCGGCTCGGGGCAACTATCGACGCCTCGGTCTCCGTGGTCGATGCCTATGTCCTCCCCGACTCCTCCCGCTGGCAGCAGGGGCTGCGCCGAGCATGCGCCCACTGCACCCAGCGCGCGATCCTGCGGCCCGATCCGGTCGACGCTCACCCCTGGTGGTGGCTGCTCTGGCCGGGGGAGCGGTTCAACAACGAGACGGCCGACCCCGAGGTGACCCGGCTTCTCCCCGTCCAGGAAATCGACGAGACCGCGCGACGTATCCGCAACATCCTCATCCTCGACAGCACCGAGTAACGGCGCCAGAAACCTATCCCACAGGCGCTCCGGCCGGCTGCCGAACGCGGAGGGGAAGAGCTGTCCGCTGAGCGCCCCCGGGGTGTCCGTCCCGTACGAGGGGACGCGGGACGGACACCCCCCCTCCACGTTCGACGCCGTTCCACACCCCCGAGAGGGAACAGCATGACCACACAGCCACTACACCGACGCACAGCCACCCCAGCCGAACCCGAACACGCCGGCCGATTCGCAACGAGCCAGGCCGCCCGCCCCGCCGGAACAGCTCGCCTGGCACCCCGAAAGTCCACTCGCCATCGGCGCTACGCCGCAGCGCCCCCACCCGCCATCACACCGGACAGATCACGCCTCCCCGGCCCCGGCCACTACGCCCCGCCGCCAACGCCTCCGCGCCAGGTGCAGCCCCAGTCCCGAAGGCATCCGTCAGCACACATCGGCGCTACCGCTCGCTCCACCGCCTCCGCACAGTCAAGACGGCCGCCGCGTCCCACCCAGCACTCCAGCGCAGACCGTAGACGTTCCTACCTCGCCAACAAGCACCGCATCCGCCGCGAGACCGCAGGCGTGACCCTCCCGCTGTTCACCGTCCGGGAACGGCTGCCCTACTCCTGCGTCGTCATCGCCATGATCCTGTTATCCAAGACTCTCGGTCTTCTCGACTGAAGCGACCTAAGCAGTGGCGGGTCCAGTCCCAAGGCCTGCATCCGCCACTGCGTATTCGATCGACTAGATGTGACGGTGTCCGCAGAAGGCCGGACGCACGCTGACCAGTTCGACCATGGACGGTCGGCTGGCCGGTGTGCCGCCACCCCGCGCTGTCCGAGCGGAACGGAGTCGCGCCACCACGTGCAACTTCCAACGGCGACAGAGCTCCTCCACCCTGACAACCAGCTTGTAGAGTCAGTCTGTGTCAACACTGGAAACGTACGATCCTGTTGCTGCCCGACCTGAGCAGACCGCCAAGGCGATGGAGCACGGCGAGGTCTTCACCCGCAGTTGGATCGTCGACCTAATCCTGGATCTGGTCGGCTACACAGCTGACCGTGACCTCGCACGTCTGAAGATCGCCGAGCCGGCGTGCGGAGCCGGGGCCTTCCTCAGCGCGATTGCGAAGCGGTTGAGCGAGTCTTGCAGGGCCCATCGCAGAGACCTGTCAGAGGCAGCTCAGGCGGTGCGGGCCTTTGATCTCCTGCCAACCAACGTCGAGACGAGCCGGAATCTTGTTCGTGCGCAGCTACTGGCGGACGGATGGCAGAGTGCCGACGTCGAAGACACCGTCCGAAGCTGGATTCGCCAAGGCGACTATTTGCTGGAGCCTGAGCCACGGGAGGGTTATGCCTTTGTAGTGGGTAACCCGCCCTACCTCCGCCTAGAGGACGTTCCGCGTGACCGGACGGCCGCGTACCGTGCTGCTTGCCCGACAATGGGTGGAAGAGCTGACGTGTACGTCGGGTTCTACGAGAAGGCACTCCGCAGCTTGGCCCCCGGTGGGGCATTGGGCTTCATCTGCGCGGACCGATGGATGCACAACCAGTATGGATCTCATCTCCGGGAATTTGTCACCAGCGGTTTCAGTGTCGACTTCGTGTTGACGATGCATGACGTCGACGCATTTGAAGAAGCGGTTGCCGCCTATCCGGCCATCACAGTGATCAGTAGAAAACCTCAAGGCACCACCGTAGCAGCGGATGCTGGTGCACCCTTCCAACGTGAGAACGCTGCAGAGCTACTCCGCTGGTCCCAGCAGGCCGACAGCGAACTGATTGAGGAGCCCTCGTTCCAGGCAGTCCGGTTGCCGCATTGGTTCACTGGGAGTGATTTCTGGCCTGCGTCTTCGCCAGCCAGATTGGCAATGCTTGAGTACCTGACTGACCATTTCCCCGTGCTGGAAGACCGTTCGGCCGGAACGCGTGTCGGAATCGGGATTGCCACGGGGGCGGATAAGGTCTTCGTCACGGATAACCCTGAGCTTGTAGAACACGACCGGCTTCTTCCGCTCTCCATGGTGAAAGACATCAAGTCGGGAACTTTTCACTGGGGTGGAAAGTATCTGGTCAACCCCTGGACACCTTCAGGGGAACTGGTCGACCTCGCCGATTATCCGCGGCTGCGCGCCTACTTCGCTGCCCATAGCGAGGCGTTGCGGAAGCGGCATATCGCGACCAAGCAGCCAGATCGTTGGTACAAGACCATCGACAAGGTCAGCCAGTCACTCATCGGCAGGCCCAAGCTTCTCCTCCCCGATATGAAGACCACGATCCATCCTGTGCTCGACGAGGGTGGCTTCTATCCCCACCACAATCTGTACTACATCGTGTCTGACACCTGGGACCTGCGTGTTCTTGGCGGTCTTATGATCTCCAGGGTCGCTCAGGCCTTCGTTGAGGCCTACGCTGTCAGGATGCGTGGTGGTACGTTGCGCTTCCAAGCCCAGTACCTTCGCAAGATCCGGCTTCCGGAGCCATCACACATCGACGCTAAGATTCAGAAGGCGTTGGCAGATGCCTTCGAGCGTCGTGATGTCGACGCAGCGACAGATGCCTCCCTTTCAGCCTACGGCATGGACCATCTCCCCGATTAGGAGTGCGCGTTGACGGTCACCCGTCAAGACTTTGAGGAAGCAATCGCGAAATACTGGGGAGTCAAGGACACCCAGAACAATAGTTCCAAGATCAAAGGTAGTGTCGGCGCCGGTACCGCTGGGGCTGTCCGCGGCGGAAAGCATTTCGACGTTATCGCTGATTTGATCTCGAAGTTCTTCTTGGATGCTGGATATCCAAAGGAATCCATTAGGACCAAGAGGAGTGATGGGCTAATGCTTCCCGGTTACTATCGCCCACAGAAACAGTGGGATGTCGTGGTCACCTTGCATGGCACGCTGGTCGCGGCTTTCGAATTGAAGGCGCTCGGCGGGCCGTCTTTTGGTAACAACTATAATAATCGGGTGGAAGAGGCGCTAGGGAGTGCTGTGGATCTTCGACGGGCGGCGCTTGCCGAGCTCTACCCGGGAGAAAAGCCTTGGTTGGGATACTTCTTTATTATGGAGGACCATGAGAAGTCCCGTACGCCGGTGCGGCTAGAGTCCAAGTCAGGGCTGTCGCCAGAATCAGTTTGGCATAAGACGTCCTATCAGGATCGTTTTGGAATTTTCTGCAAGCGCCTTCTGGAAGAATCGATATACGATTCAGTCTGCTACATAACATCGTCGAAGGAAAGCCCTCACCCCAAGGAACCGATTTCTGGCCTGAACTGGAACCACTTCCGTGCAGGAGTGAATGCGCGGATAAATTACTTGGCAGATCTAGGGTTTCCCAACTAGTGGCCTCGCTGTCCAAGAGCGCTGAGCTGATCGACCATGAGTGGCATATCGCCGCTTTCAGTGTCCCGAGTTACCACTGAAAACCGATCGGGCGCGGCGCACCCTGCGCGGCATCGACGAGCAGATCGCCAAGGCCGAACGCGCCGTCGCTGGCACCGTACCCGTGAAGCGGAACCGGTTCATCGCGGCCGCCGCGCTGATCGGGCGGCGACGAGCCTCCGGATTGCACAGGATGACCGAGTCCGCGAGCCGGCCGCCGGTATGGGCGGTGTTCGCGATCGCGCTCCTCGCGGCCGCGATCCCCCCTCTCCTCCGAAGGCTGGGACGGGGTGCTCGTGAGCCTGGCCGTCACCGGTGGATTCGGGATCGCCATCCTGGTCACGGCGCGGACCCGGGGATGGTCGCTCCGCCACAGCGCGGTCGTCGCATTCGCATTCCTTCTGGTCCGCGGGCTGCTGGCGTTCACCTGCTTGCCGCTCATCGGCGACGTCGCACCGGTCCCGAAGTACGCCCATAACACGATCCTGATTCTGGTCGTGGTCGCGACCGGCTGGCTGGCGGTCCGGCGAGGTGCGGGCGACAGGCGGAAAGAAGCGGCCCACGGCAGCTGAGCCGGGCGCGCAAGCACCAGATGGGAGGCCGACAGCACGGGCGGGAAGTCACCTCGCGCACCGACCAAGCGGCGGCGCGGGTACCGGAGGCGGCCAGGTATCGGGTGTTCGGTTCGCTGACACGGCCCCGGAGAACAGGCACGGCTAATGCAAGGTCTGCGCTGAGCGAGGATACTGCTGGTCTGGCTTGGGGATTCACTGATTTCATCCGGACTTTGCAAGAGCCGCGGATAGCGCCCAATATGCGCACGCCAACACACGGCTCACTCGCCGTCACTGCCACGCTCCCGCCTGGATAACCCATCCCTGCCAGACTCCCACCGCAGCATCGTCAGAGCGGCTTCTATAAACAAGGTCTCATAAATACATCGGCGTCTTCTTGGTGACTTTCTAAGCTTCTTAATTCAGCGGGATAAGGTTCGCGAAATCACCCAAGAGAAAGAACGATGGCGGGTGAAACTCCAAATACCAATCGCGTGTTTCTCAATTTCCAAGATGCATCTATTGGGCAGTTGCTCCAATCCAGTCAGGGCATTATTCGCGATTTCAATTGATGCATGCTGCAATTCGTCACGACTGAAGAGTGGTTCCTCCTTGAACGTTTCTCCTCCATGCTCGACCAGAAGGCCGTAGTTCCCACTAATCACCCAAAGTGTGGCGTCTTGGACCGCCGATGTCGCTGCCGGGGCAAGGCCAAAGCCCGCGTGCAGCACGTGTTGACGACCATCGCTATGAACATCGAGCGTCTCAGCAGACAGCCGCCATCAGATGAACCGTCCCCAGTCCGACCGCCGACCACCTTCCAGGACGTCCTGGACCAGCAGGGGATACCTCGACTCCGGTCGTGTCGGGAGGTTGGCGGCTGATCGCGGCGGTGGACACGGGCGGACTCGCTGCCGCAGCCGGGACAGCACGCTGTCGGCGGTGCCGTGGCAGCACTCAGCGCCACACAGCCTCCGGCTCGGCAGACCTGGTGCGCAGGCAGCACGGACAGACAAGGGAAGAGCACCCCAAGTAGGGAAGCAATCGGCATCAGGCATCATGACCACCCCGGTCCCTCCGCCCGCAGCGCCTTCACCAAACCTGTGCCTGAACCAGTATTCACGCGTCGCCGACACCATGGGAGGATTCTCGCGGAGGTGCCCCTCACTCTCGTGTCACGACCGGATGCGGCCACAATGCACTACCCCTGTAGCCAAGAGGTCGGCACGTTGCGGTACAAAGTACGGCGTGCTTCCAGGGCCGTCCCTCTTGGAGTGGGCTTTGGGTCAGGGAGGCCGACCTCACGGACCGGCGGAGCGCAGAGCATGCTCCTGGTCCACAGTTGCATCTGACGCACCTATCCACGCACTCAACCGGAGATCCAACCATGTCCGAAGACGCCGGTATCGGCGGGGATGTCAACGCCATCGTATCTAACTCAGCAAACGCAGGTCAGCTTGCCGAAGCCATGCTGGGGCTCAAGGACGACTTCGAGGATGCTATGAACGCGGCCAAGAACGCAGCCGCGGAGACGGAATGCGCCGAAGGGTACACCAAGTTCCTTGACAAGTACCGCGGCAATATCGTCGAAGTCGAAGAGCACGGACTCAGACTGGCTGGAAATAGCGGAGTCGGAGGGTCAGAACTTAAAAGAAACGACCAAGAATCCGAGGAAGGATATTCTGGAGCTAACAAGGGCCTGTCCCGGCCCATTAACCACTAAGCACTCCATCCCCTCAGCCCTATCCCCGTATGAAACAGGAGTAACCAGTGTCGGATGACCTCTCTAGCCACAACAGCACTGCCAGGGACACCTTCGGCCTGTCCTTCAACCCGAAGGACACCGAGGCCGAGTACTCGACCATCATGGATGCGGCCGACGGGATTACCGACATCGCGGTGCGCACACTTGGACGGTCGACGGATCTGAAGGATGATTTCGACAAACTCGCAATGGATTATACCCACGTAATCGGCGCGCAAATAAGAAACCAGGGCGATGGAAATGAGGGAATGTGGCGCCAAGCGTCGTATGCCGTGAATTATTGCGCCGGAGAGACTCGCTCCTGGGCAGCCGAAGTCAAGGACTTCAAAAAGAAACGAAACAACCTCATCAAGGAGTGGGGTGATGCCGTTAAAGCAGCAGTTGACAAGGTCCAATCCGATTCTCCCGGAAGCCACTCCCTTCTAATGGGAGGCGTTTTCGATAAGAAAGAATACAAACTTGCCAAGAAGGAACTCTCGGGAAAGCTCGAAGAGCTTAATGATAGGGCCAGCAATGATTGGAAGAAGTTCAAGCAGAAAGCCGAAGACTACGGCGACAATCTAAAGGAAGGACCTACTCCGGAGAACGTCAAACGTTTGGTGGACGCCGGACACATTGGCTGGTCAGCCTACAACATTAAAGGCCGCGGTGAGCCCTTGCCTCTCAAACCCAAGGATGCAGCCAAGCTCGCCCGCACCTTGGATAAGTACCTCGGACCTGACGGGAAGGAGCCTGATCAGGCCTATCAGAACGCCCTTCTCACGCTTCAGATTGTTGGAGGCTACAACTCCGTCGTCTATGACAATCCCATTCACAAGGTCCAGGCCTCCAGTTACCTAGAGAGATTCTACTCCGAGCTCGATGAGAAGGACGGCGGGCTCCTGCGATACCTCAAAAAGGGAATCGAGGACTCCAGCCTTAATAACGAAGAGAAAGCACAACTGGCTGGCGCCCTGGGCGAGGGTCTGCTTACCCTGTCGAGCGAAGACCACGGGGGCGGTTGGAGCCGGCTGCCTGAGAGTATGCAGAGAGTTGCGGAGGGACCCGCCCTCTCCGGAGAGCCCCCGAAACCCTACCACCATATCGCCTGGAAACAGGATCTGGACGGCCTAGCGTATTTGCTGGAAAGCACTGATGGCAGGGCCGTCCCCGGAAGTTCGTTCTCCACCACAATGACATCGACTTTGGGGCGAGTGCTGAACGAGGCTAACTCTGACGCATCTTCGGGACCGGATGGTGTCATCCCGGAACTTACCCCACGGTCGCTGGACGGACCCGCTAAGACTATTCTCGGATTCACGCTGGAAAACGAGGATGCCAATTATGCGATCCTGGCTACCCCCGATCCAGGCAAGGGCGAACCCGGTCATGGTCATTATCATCGGGACGACATTATCAAGGGCCTGTTCGGTCACAACTGGAGTGACGACGGGCGAACAGTCAGTAAGCTCATCAACTGGATCCCAGAAAACGCAGACAGCCAAGTATCTTGGAAACGTGATCACGCAGGAGAAGCTGCATATGGCCTCATTGAAGCGCTCGCAGATAAGGAGGTAGCGGAAGCTCTCAGAAACGTAGACAACTCCATCAAGGGAGAAGACAAAACTGCATTCACCGAACAAAACAACGAACTGGCTGGAAATCTCACGAAGATCTACATTGCCTACATTGATGACTTCACGCTTGAAGTGGAGTCAGGCGACAAAGCAGGATATGTAGAGGTTCCCGAAGATGAGCGTTCTGAAGGATTTCCCCTGCATACACCCGGTGAGAAGGCAATGTTCATCCCTGAATCCTCTCAAAATAACTTTCTTCGGTTCCTGGTCACGAATGACAAACTAGCGCCAACAGTTCTGGCTGCCACAGAGGCTGAGGAGCAAAGAATTTTCGAAAAGTACCTGACTGGAGAAGGTCGTATCACAGCGACAGCGGATTCAGCAGCCTCACTTCGTGGAGTTGTTGATGGTGCAATGCTAGATGAATACATAGACGAAGGCCGGGAAAAAAAGGAAGCGAAAAAGGCCGCTGCAAAGAATTGGGAAACGGCGTACGCTATCGTCGGAGGCACAGCTTCTGCTGCAGCCGGAGCAGCTCACCCAGCGGCCGGGGCGGGAGTTGCAATTCTAACAGAACTCGGCAAGGAGCCATTCAAAGAACTTGTCGAGGACAAGTTGAAGGAGGGAGAAGAAGAGCCAGACGATGATGAGATTAATTCAATGATTCTCGGTAGTGATTCAGACATTCAGCGCCACGTTATGCTGCAGGGTACCCAAATCCTTGTGAATAATGGGGCGCTCTCCATGGAAACACTGGATAATGCCGGATTGCTGGTGGACCAAGGCGGCAAGCCCTACCTTCCAGCTCATGCGCACGAGTGGGGTGCTGGCCGGTCCGGAAAAATCGACGTCTTGCGCGACGACGTAATCGACAACATTCCCTCCAAGGACCTTAATGGCCTTCCCGAAGACATAAAGAAAGCGATTGTAGATTACAAGAAGGCGTACCAGGAGCAGTATGATAACCCGCTGGTTGAAAAGACCATTGACGATGACAAGGAAGATTGAGATTAGAAGCTGAAATAAATGGCCAACGAGTCCCTGAACTCACTCAACAGGAATGAAGAGCTATCCGCATGCCAAGCAATATTCCACCACGACCTTAGCCCTACGTAATCGTTCCCCGTGCTGGTCTCAGGTTCATACGCTGCGATTTACTGTGACTGAGAGAAATTATGAGCCCAGGAGAAGTATTGCATACGACAGATCATCGACGTTCAAGGATCCGCTTGATCGCGATCACGGTCTGCATGTCATTGATTTGCTTGATCGGCGCAGAGTTCGTATTCCGCTTCCAGGCTGTTAAGAGCGAAACAATCGAAAGTACCGGCGCCGACCCAGATGATGTGAATCGCCCCTATACCGATGAGGAGATATCCGCCATCTCCAGCTCTATGGAACATGAGCCATATGGCAAGGTTAGGGATGTCGTCTCAACCGAGACATCCGGCCTAGCCATTATGGAGCACGGTGTCGCTGCTATCGATGCCGAGACGTTAAAAACACGATGGTTTTACGCAGCACCAGACGCAGAGATCTCTGCGGCACCAACTCCAATTGATGAATCGGATATCCATAACAAGCAGAAGGTTGTAGTCGCATTCAAAGTCGGAAGCCTACTTGGCCCGCGAACGAAGATCGTCACGTTGGATGCTGAGACTGGGGAAGTGCTGTATGAACAATCTATCAGTGGAGATATATCGCCTCAGGATAGGATCCGTTGGCTGACATCGGATGTTAGAATAGAAATATCCCAAGACTCCCCTCAAGAATCTCTTGAGGCCTACTCTCTGGCGACTGGAGAACAGGTCTGGGACTATACCCTCCCCAAGGGATGTTCGAGTGATTTCAGTGATCCAAAGTCTCACGTAGTGACTGCTACACAAGATTTAGCCCTAGTCTCTTATAATTGCCCCAAGAAGCAGACCTCTTCTGTTCAAGCCCTAAATGGGAACTCTGGTGATATTTTTTGGCGACGATCTTGGGACTCTTCGAGTCTCCCGTCATTGTTTTATGTAGGTTGGCTTGATTCCTCACAGGGCAAAGACAGCTCCGCTGCGAGCACTGTTGTCAATGCTTCCGATCAAGACTTCAGCATGATAGACGCCTCCGATGGAGAGGACCTACAGATGCAGCCTTGGAGTCGCGTGCCGAAGCTTGATGACTACATCCCTGCGCCCGTCTCTGATACGCATGCTCCCGACAGGATCTTGGTTGGCGACGCGACTGTCATCCAACGCACTGTGAGCCTGGCAGTAGCGCATAGGCTTGTCGAAGAGAGGGTGCTGAGCGTAGGAGACTTCGAGGGAACGGGCCTCTTGGTTGAGGATACGGAAGGCGAAGAGATGCTTCCTAGTCATTTTCTACAGTGGGGGCCATTCCGCCGTGGTGCCGTGGATATTCTCGTGTCATTCCTTGACAAGAAGCTTAAGGCTGATGTCTGAGACATTCTCGACGCACTCCATATCTTTTATCGTAATCAGATATGTCTAAACACTTATTCGTTTCTATCCGCAGATAAGCGGAGGGTGATTTCCGTTTAACGCGCCCTGCCCTCATACGGCCAGCTGTCACGCATGAAACCTGCCCTTTGCAGGCCGGACAGTGCGCTACTGTGGTGGCAGAGCTGAAGAAGTGGCAGTTGCGAGTAGCAGACCGGAGCCCGAGGTCTGTTGAGCGGCCTTGTCTACGGGACTCTGCACGACGTTCTAGAGAAGAGCGGCAGCGAGGGCGAGGCGGGGACCACCGGTTCGCCCCGCAGAACAGGGGGTCAACTTGCGTCCGCCCCGCGATTCGCGTGCCGCCCGCTTGGTCATGCCAACGCCTGCACTCGGCACTGGGCTACCTCCCGTCTGCCGAATTGTCTGGGCCCGGGTTACGTACAGGAGTTCTGGATACGCGTTTAGATCCACCTTGGTCGGAGGAGCACAAGCTCTACGACGCCGCATTCAGGGAAAGCCCCTCCGACACCGCGCCGTCTCGCGTGTACGACACTTGGATGATTGAATCCTTTGCTCTTCCCCCTATTAATCTGCCACCGCAAGTCGGCAGCTGGTCTTGGGGAAGCGCTGAAATTCGGATGTACCTCCTTGCTGTGCGTGTTTCCCCCTCCGCTAGATAGCGCCTGTGGCAGGACCCCTACCTACGGATTCGCAGGAGGGCTGGTGCCCGCTCTCCCGGCCTGCATACAGACGGATTTTGCCAAAACATGGCATGGATCGGGGTTGACAGGCGACGTGGAGACGTAATTCCATAATCTCCGTTTTCAGTGTCTCGAGTCACCACTGAAAACCCACTCAAGGAAGGATAGGACTGACAATGGAAGAAGCGGGAGTGCTTCTCTGTTCTGCGTTGGGGACTGCAGCCGTAGCTGGACTGACTCATTATATTAGAAACGCAGCGGCAAACGGTAGCCCTGCTGAACGAATACTGGTCAGGAAATAAAGAACCAGATGCTAAATACTACGAAATGATGATGGCTCTGAACATCATCGCATACGAAGCCGAGCGCAAGCAGAAGCTTGGCCCGTCGGCTAAGCCTGGTGAAGCAGAACTTAACTCCAGGCAATACAGAACTCTGAAGAAGTTCTTTGATGGAATGGAGAACAGTCGGGCGTTCAATAAGCGCGCGATAGATGCTGCTCTCGCTATTGAGGATGGCACCATGACACGCGCAGAAAAGGACGCTGCCTTGGGGAGTATTGGGGCAGGAATCCTTGCACTGTCGGATCACAGACTCGGGGGTGGCTACTATGATCTCCCTGAGAGCATCCGCCTTGCGGCAGAGGGACCACGTCTTTCGGCCTCTGATGAGCATCAAATTCCCTACTTGTGGCCGGTATGGGGCGGAGATGCCAACAGCCTTTCTCAATTCCTGAGAAATGCACCGGATGACCTGCAGGGCGGAAAAGGATTCTCTGCCACCCTGACTCTCTCAACTGGGTTCTATTTGCATGACTTTGGCGGGCTGGAGGCACACAAGGACCTCTTGGACGATGATGCAGTTGGTCATCTTGTAGACGTATCTACTAGAAATAAAGATGCCAATAACGCTATCCTCACAGACGAATACAGGCATCCATATGCGTCTAAAGATGCAGACCTGAACAAGAAGGCCATCGAGGGATTGCTCACCTATGATTGGCCGGATGAAGACGCTAACGGAGAGCCAAGTTGGATGGCCGGCGGTAAGCCCGTCACTGGTCTATTGGACTGGATCGCTGAGGATACTCAGAGTGAAAGTCGAAGTGACCAGGAACGAGCTATCGAGGCAGCAGCTGGTCTCCTGAAGCTCGTTGGTGACGAAGATGAGGGAATCTTTAAGGATCTGGAGCGTACAAGTGTAAGCACTGATGACAGCGAGGAGGCATCGTTCACCGAATACAACGATGAGTTGGCGAACTCCATGTTTAAGATCTTCTCCGCACATCTCGATGACTTTGCCGTCGAAGGAGGCAATGAAGAAGCCGGATACCGGCATCTCGAGCTTTCCGACGAGAATCGAAAGAAGTTGGGTGTAAAGTTTGACGATGAGCGAGAGTTCATTCTTGCCGTCCCAGAGGACGCCAAGAAGAACTACATGCAATTGATGGTCGCTAATCAGGACGTAGCGCCATTTGTTGCCTACTCGGTAGACGTGAAGAGCCAAGATATTCTTAACGAATATGTCGACGGCCTTCTCGACGGCAGTGAAGGTAATGCAAAGAATAAGGCTTCTGGGGCACACGGCCGTCTTCAAGGGTTGCTAGACGGCTCTCTTATCAACAATTTCAAACGCGAGTCCGAGAATGAGGAAAAGGCCATTCAGGAGTCGATTCAGGTCCGTGAGTTGGGCGTTGGTATGGTCAAGGATGCTGTGGGGTCAACCAAGGTTATCAGTGGTCCCGCTGCCCCGGCATCGGCCGCTCTTCTGGAATTCGCAGCATCCGGAACGAAGAATCTTCTGACTGAAGATCTTAAACAAGAGTTGGAAGAAGTTCAGGCGAAAGCTGATAATATCGAGCCAAAGAATCCCCAGACGATCCACAGGGAGAGGCTGCAGGAATTTGGGGATGCGCTTCTTTCTGTTGATCGCCCCGATGAGAACGGAAAAATTCCCAAGGAGCTTAAGTCGTTCCCGGATCATCTCGTCAAAGACGGTGAGATGGCAGCCTATGAAGCGGAGGATGTGGCGTTCAGCGATGATGTATCCGATGATCTCGAGGACTGGTTCAAGAGTGTGGAAGTTAGAAAGGAATCAGACCATGGCACTGAGAATTTCAGCTCCCACGTGGTTGGTTACAACAAAACGTACGGGGACTCATACATGGCAACCGTCGGAGACGACCGTGGTGCGACGCTTGATGAAATGTTGATCGAGCTGCGCGAGCAGAAGGAGAAGGCCAAGGAGGGGAAGGAATAGATGAAGCTAACTGTGCTGTCCCGAATGAGAAGTGTTAGTTTCAAGTCTAAAAAGTCAAGAGTTTTTTTGACGATCGGTGCAGTGGGCCTGATCTGTGCCCTCGGAATTGCGTCTTATTTTGTTGCACGTACATTCCCAGAGGAACATATCCAAGGGGCAGAGAACTCGGGCGCCTCAGATGTCCCCTCAGGCATTAGTAAAGTTGCCTGGTCGTGGGAAGACAAATCTGTTGACAAGATATACTCTGCTTGGTCCACCCAGGCAGGCATGGTTGTTTCCGTTTCGGGAAGAGGTGGCCGAGGGGCTGGAGCGATCGGTATCGATACTGAGACTGGAAGAGAGGCCTGGAGCTATCGTGTTCCAGGCCGCTCGGTCGAAGTAAATGTGACTCCCGATCGGCAGAAGGTCGTTCTGGCTTACACTGCGCATCCACTGCTGATGCGGTTCTTCGGATCGGACGAGATGAAGGTTCTAACGCTGCGTGCGAGCGACGGAAAAATATTGTCAGAGTGGACAGACAATCTATCGACAGACGGCGACTCCTCTGAGACTCCCGTAAAGACTGTCGTTGGCTCCGAGTCGGATAACGTTGATGCTCTAACTTCCAACGCGAGGCTGGCACTTGAAGCGCGAGGAGAGAAAGGCGACCCTGAAAAAGTGGCGCTGGTTGCTCGATCCTTGGAAGATAACCGAGAGCTCTGGCGTTACGATGGTTCGGATTCTTGTGATCTGACGCGCACCTTCAAAGACAAGAAGCTTGATATTCTGACTACCGATGGCAATGTTGTCCTCACCATGTCTTGTGGCGAGGAATCGGGCCCATTCGAGAGTGGTAGTGGACAAATTGTAGGAATTGACGCAGAGACTGGTAAACAGGCGTGGGTGCACAGTTGCCAAGAGGGCGGTGGTGATTTCGGTGTCCCATCCCTCAATCCGGCAATGAATAACATGTGGTCAACGTTTTCCGACTACGATACTCCCTCATCAGAATCTGAGGTGATGTCCGTCTCCAACTGTGGAGGAAAGGATGTCTATCTGGATTCAGCTAGCGGAGATGAAACTCTCGCCGGTGCAAATAAGTATGCGGATGAAGTCTTGTGGCGCAAGCAAGACTTCGTTGTCACCGAGGAGCTAGGTGAGAAGACCGAGCTTCCCAACGTTGAGTCGCCCGATGGGAATTCTGTTTTCGCGAGAACTACAAAATTTCGGAAGGTTGATTCCTCCGGTGACACTGCAGCGGAAGCGAGTCTACAGCTGCTGAGTAACCAGAGAACAACGTTGAAGTCAGTTCCGTTGGACAACGGAATGGCAGTGATGGTGCCGGGGACCCTTCCTTCTCAAAGTTTCAGTGGGAAACACGAAGATGGTGTGAGTGCCGTGATGGTGCCGTGGGGAGAGAACGAACCCTCCAGGGTCATCAAATTTTCTGATCTCCCTTACTTTTCAGGGATTAGGGATCAGATTGAGGAAAACAGTCTTATTCTTCCTGCACCTGGAGCGGTGGTTGTCAGTGAACCTACTGAAGACGGGTTGAGTCGGCGTCTTGTGGGCCTGAACTGACGTTATGTCTACGTGACAGGCGGTGGATCTCAACGGACCTTTTTCATGGGCCGATATCCAGTTGATGGGAATGGATGCGTGTCCAACCTCGGTTCGGTTGCCGCTACGATACGTCACATGCCCGACGCGGCCCCGTAGTTCTCGCGTTATGGCGGTGTTGTGCTGATCTGCGGGATCCGGTGGAGTCGTAGGGATTTGCCCGGATCGGTGTGCGCGCGACGACCAGCGGCGAGGTTGGCCCACCCCGACGCCTGAAGTGCCTGACGGACGATGTCGGCCAGGCACCCCAGCACCACCGGCAACACCTGGACCCGGGCCCGGCGGGCGTGCTCGCCCCAGGTCACGTCCCTGACGTGGTGAACGGCCTCGATCGCCCAGTGGCCGCGCAGGCAGGCCGCGAGCTCATCGGGCCGCACTTGGCGGGCGGGCAGGTCGGTGAGGGCGAACACCGTCGTCCTGGGCGTGCGGGCCGAGCCGACCCGGCGGGTTCGGCGCTCGACGAACAGCACCTGGGCCGCGTGCGGGAAGCCCGGGCTCAGCCCGTTCGCGGCCAGGACCTCCACCCGGCGGCCGCCCATCCCAACCGGAGCCTGACCCTCGATCGGACACAGCCGACCCGGCGGCCGAAAGATTCACGCTTCCCGAGACAGCCGCAACCGCCCCGGCCTCGCCCGGCTCACACATCCTCGCGACGGCAGCAGAGACGCGCCTACCACGCCTACAAACCCCGCGCCTTCCACGAACCGGACGCCCTAAAGCGCGCCCTGTACTCCGACTGGGAACTACTGCCCTACTCCTGCACGATCTTCGCCGTGATGTTCCTGGTCAACGCTCTCGACCTACTCACCTAAAGTGACCTCAACTGTGGGCTGTCCAGGCCGAGGGCTTGGACAGCCCACAGCATGACCAAGCAGCCTCCCTCCGTCAGAGATGAAATGGTGAAGCGGTGGCAGTGAACGCTCCGCGGGTCCCGAGCAGGGCGAGGGACTCTTGAGAGATGCTCCTCGGCCAATTGCGGACGAGTGATATCGCGATGCAGACGGCAGTTTCCTTACCGCCGGAGATTGCCCCCGCTGCAGTGGATGCCCGCAGCTAGGCTGACCAATTACCTGGTTCCACAGGTAGTGGTCCGGGGGTAGAGCACTTGCTCTACCCCCGGACCACTACCTGTCAGTTGGTTGTCTCCACCGGCTACAGATTTGTCCTGGTTGCGATCTGTTGCGGCTTTCTAGCCCTTCAGTTGGAGATCACCCGCTCTGTCGTAGTTCGTTATGACAGGCGGGGTGGCGGGCGTGCGGCGGCTCGCGCGGAAGCGCGGGCGCGGTTGCGTCGCTGGTGGCAGCCACGGGCGATGGCCTGGTGGCACCGCCGCCAGTACGACCAGGCCAGGCCCCGCCCGACCCGCTCGCGGTGTGGGAGCCGGGGCTGGACCAGCACGAGCAGGCGGCGGATCTCATAGGCGGTGAACCGGACGGGGCCGATGCTCCTGCTGTGGTCAGGCACCTCCCCCTCTCTGGCCCGGCGGCGCGGCCGGACCCGTGGTCCCGCTCACCGCGCGGGCGTCTTGAACGGTGAGGAACGCGGCAGCAAGCATCACCAGGCTGACATGCCGGTACCAGCCGCCATAGGAACGCACCTCGTAGTCGGCCAGCCCGCAGGCGGACGTGGCGAGCCTGATCGCCTCCTCCACCCGCCACCTGGCCCCAGGCACACCGACCAGCTCCTCCACCGGAGTCTCCTCCGGCCCCCACGCCAAGAAGTAGTCCCGCTCGGCTGGGTTGTCGGGGCGGCGCCGGGCGATGATCCACCGCGCCCAGGCACCGCCGCCCACCTCGGTGTCGGGGTCGGGAACACGGCGCACCCACCACTGCCACGCGCGACTGTCGAGCTGGGAGGGGCCCGCGGGCAGCTCCGCCCAGTCCTGCTCGGCGGCGGTCCGCTCCACCAGGCGGGCGATGTGGCGCCACCCGGGTCGCGGAAGCACGGTCTGGTTGGCCTGCACTGTCACCGCATAGGGCAGGCGGTGGGCCTCCAGGAACGCGCGGAACCTTCCGTCGCGGCCGTACACCTCGTCGGCGGCGATCCAGACCCGGCCCTCGGGCAGGTCGGGCAGGATGCGCTCGATCATCCGCTCGGCCAGCCGGGGCTTGGTCGCGAACCCGGTCCCCTCGGGGACGTGCGCGGCCTGGCAGCGTCGCGGGTCGTCGGTCCACTCCTTGGGCAGGTACAGCTCGCGGTCGATGAGCGCGTGGCCGCGGGTGGTGGCCCAGGCGGCCAGTACCCCGACCTGGCAGCCGAAGACCCCGCCCAGACAGCCGGTGAACTGGCGGGCCACCCCGGCCGAGGTTCGGCCCTTCTTCGCAAACCCCGTCTCATCGAGCACCAGCACGCCCGCCCCATCGGGGCCCAAGCCGCAGGCCGGGTCGTCGTCCAGCCCCTGGACGGCGTAGCGGCGCACGAAGTCGCGCAGCTCATCGGCGTCCCAGCGGGCGCGGCTCAGCAGGTGCTGCTGGCCGTGGGGCGTGGCATCGCCGGCGTGCTCGGCGAGCTGCCACCCGTTTTTGCGCGACAGCGCAGCGAGCAGGCCGCGCACGCACGCGGCCGCCCGGCGCCGCAGGTCAGCGCGGGGGAAGATACGGCCCGCTTCGGCCAGCAGGTTCTCCAGCTCATCAGCCCACTCATGGGCGCGTTCTTGATCGGTGACGGTCGGGGGAATATCCAGCAACGGCGCCTGCATACACCGCAGTTACCCCGCATCCGAGATCACCGAACTACGACAGAGCGGATGATCTCCAACTGAAGGGCTGGTCGTACTGGCGGCGGTGCCACCAGGCCATCGCCCGTGGCTGCCACCAGCGACGCAACCGCGCCCGCGCTTCCGCGCGAGCCGCCGCACGCCCGCCACCCCGCCTGTCATAACGAACTACGACAGAGCGGGTGATCTCCAACTGAAGGGCTGGGTTGAAAGTGATGCTGGGGTTGAAATTACATTCTCTCGTGCCGTGCATGAATGGTGAGTCGTTGGCTGGGGAACTTGGACACAGGGTCTCTAGGCTCCCGCTATAGAAGTGAAATCTTGCGCTTGCATAGAGCTGCGAAGTCAGCGGACGGGGGCAAATACTGCGGATCCCCACGACCGCTCATCACCATCGCCGGGCGAGGTAACGACAACAGCCCCGGGCAGCGCGACTACATTCACCTGGTCGGCGGGGAAGCCTCCGCTATGTGGAAGCTCCTCATCTAGATAGGTGCCTTTGATGCCCAACGGTGTGACCGACCCGTCTGAAGTGTCGAGGAGCCCCGCGCCTCGAATTTCGTGGTCGAACCCAAATTGCCCTTCGTCGTTTGAGGTGTCGGGCTTACTGGTGAATGCGCTGTGGTCGCGCTCCCACAGCATCTTCCCGTCGCGCACACGCACCGCCCGCAGCCTGAAGTCGTCGAGATCTCCGTAGTTGTGCATCAGGACCACTCCGCCTGTCACCGGAATCCGGTTACCGCGGCCGTGTAGCCGGTGGTACGCCTGCACTTTCCACTCCAAGCCCGGGTCGATCTCACCGTCGTCCGGCCGTTCCTGCCATATCTTCCTGCCGTCCGGTCCGTAGCCGACGAATAGGTTCGCCTTCCGGTAGCGATCCTTGGGGTGTCGGTAGTGGGTCTGGACCATGACCGTTCCTTCGGCAGCTGCCACGTTTTCAATCTGACCTTCGGGATCGTGGTCGAGTTCCTCATCCAGATCGGTGTCGAATAGGAGCTCACCGGTCCCCAGATCGTATACCGCCACCGCTGTGTGTGCGTAGGCGATTATCTTGCCGTTTTGCACTGCAATGTTGAAGTCGTAATTGGACCAGCGGCCGGTGCGCTCGTCAGCGCCGACGTCCCCTAGCACAGTGGTATCCAGGTCGATGGTCTTCCGCCGCTGGCCGGTAGCTGCGTCGATTAGGGCGACCTGGCGTTCCTCGACGCCCCCTGAGGGTTGGTCCCGGGTCACAACTGGAGCGACCACAATTCCGGGAACCGCCGGATCAACCCGCGGGTCGGTGGTGTCAGCCGCGCACCACAACAGATCACCTGTGCGTGGGTCCAACGCCTGTAGCGCATAGTTGGTGCGGCCTGGCGCGGAGGGATCCGGGTCATATCGGCGGACGAGCACTTTCCCCTGGATGGCGATAATCTCGTCCTGGCCCCACGGAAAAGCGAATTCCTCGTCGGTGTCAGCGAGGTGCCAGAGGACACGCCCGTCCTTCGCTTCGTAGGCGGCAATGCCCTCCGGCCGATGGAACACCACGGTGTGCTCGTCGCCTACGACCTCGTAGGTGCGGCCAGGGAGGACCCACCGGGCCTTGCCCAGCACGTCACTTCCGGTGAACTTGGAGGCACCGTATGCCAGGGCGTCGTAACCCAGCTGGCTGGCGGGATTGTCGGGGTCGATGTCGGGCTCGGCCACCCCGCCGGGTTGTACCTTCTTTCCGTCGCTCCAAAGCCCGCCACCGCCTGCGGCGACGCCCGTCCTAGAGCATACCTTGGCGGCGTGGGCGGTGATCGCGCCCATCTCTGCCCAGCCCGGTGGCAGCGATCCAGCACACAGCACCATCACCATCATTCCGGCTGTCCCCGACGCTGCCCACCGCCGACCGGCCATGTGTCTTGTTCCCCTTCCCTGTGACCTAACGGAATACCCTCCTTCGGGGCGGTCACTGATTCTCCACGAGCCACGCGTATTGGGGGAAAGTGGGTGCCGTCCGCTTTCGTGTCGTTGCGCGATACCCGGTCCATTTCGGTGACTCCGGCCAATCGTCCACGGTGGCTATCGGCATTCCGGCTGCGCCCAAGCTGCCACGCAGCGGCCCTGGGTCTTCGACGCGGCCGGACGGATCGACCATACGGCAGCCGTATCTCGTGCGAAATCTGGCATCTGCCCTGGTCCCGACGTTCGGCGGATACCTGATCTGCGTTAGGCCCTCATGGAGTCGACGGCCTATTGGCCCTAAAAGATGTCTGGGCGGTTGCCCTGGACGACGCGGGCCGTGGCGTGCTGAGCGCGGCAGCGAACCGCATCGAAGCGCCGGAGATTGTTGTCCGCGGTGTCCTGCGGCGTCGCTCAGGGCGTGGTGTGTGGTGTGGCGCTTCGCGACTCGGGCGCCAACTCGGCGGCCAGGCCGGTGATGATCAGGTCGAGGCTGCGGTCGAACGCGCGGTCGGCGTTGGTGGCGAGTGAGGGCGCGGCCTCGTTGAGCGCGGCGACGGTGGGCTGGGTGTCGGGGTCGATGCGCTCGCGGCGTGCCTCGCGGTCATAGCGGGGATCTTGCTGTCCGGGGCGGGGGCGCATGCCCTGCTCCTCGATCGCGTGGCCCACGGTGAAGCTGTAGGTCGTGCTGAGCGCCAACGAGGCGGTTTCGGGGGAGAAGCCCGCCGTGGTCAGCACCGCCAACGCGCGTTCCATGACGCCGTACAAGCTCGGGTCGGTGAGGTAGGTGCCCGGCACCATCTTGGCGCCATCGCGGTAGCGCAGCAGGGCATGCCGCAGCGTGTTGCCGTAGTCGCGCAGGAAATCCGGCCAGGCCTGCCCTTCCCACGACACGTCGTCCGCGTTGAAGGCGTCGGTCAACACCGTGGTGGCCATGGCGTCCAAAAGGTCCTGCTTGCTGGAGAAGTGCCAGTACAGAGCGGGCGCCTTGACCTGGAGGTCGGTGGCGATGCGCCGCAGCGTGAGCCCCTCTAGGCCCACCTCGTCCAGCAGCCGCAGCGCGGCACGGATCACGGTCTCACGGTCCAACGTCACTGCGTCGTCCTCTCTGTCGCCCTTGACAGCTTAACAACGTTTCACGCAACCTTAACGGCGTTAAATTTAACGACGTTAAGTTCGGGGGGTCCATGAAGGCCGCCGTCATCCATACCGTCGGAGAGCCGCCGCGCTACGACGACTTCGCCGAGCCCGCGCCGCGCGACGATGAAGTACTCGTCAACGTCAGCGCGGCCTCGATCACCAACATTGCGCGCATGCGCGCGGCCGGCACCCACTACTCCCGGCATGACGAGCTCCCCGCCGTCGCTGGTATCGACGGCGTGGGGCGCACCGAGGACGGCACGCGCGTGTACTTCGGCGGGCCGCGCGCGCCCTACGGCACGATGGCCGAGGTCAGCGTCAGCCCCGCGCGTGGGTCGCCCCCGTTCCCGACGCGCTGGACGACGTGACCGCCGCCGCGCTGCCCAACGCTGGGATCTCGGCCTGGCTGTCGCTGTCCCACACCGCGGGGCTGCGCTCCGGAGAAAGCGTGCTGGTCCTGGGAGCGACCGGGGTCACCGGGCGACTCGCGGTGCAGGCGGCGAAGCAGCAGGGCGCCGGGCGAGTCGTCGCCGCCGGGCGCGACCCTATCTGTCAGGCTCGTTTGAGACATACAGGACGAATCAGTCTTAACTAGAACATCAAGGGCGAGACAAGGACCTGCACCGCAGTGACGATGAGCCTGACCGACATGGACCCCACCAGCGGGAAC
>NZ_BAAAPC010000033.1:0-39623 GCF_039530945.1 Nocardiopsis rhodophaea | reverse complement strand
TACGAGGTCTTTTTTGGCACTGCCGATGCTTCCCTTGTTTTGCGCCTGCGTTGCAGGGGGCGGGGGTCGTTTCACCTCAGGGCAAGCAATCTCTCACCCCTCCACCCCAAAAACCCGAAACTTGAGCCGGACAGAACCGGGACAACTCCCATGATCATCGCGGGGAACGTGGGGCAAACCGGGCACCGGGCGCCGCGGGCTCGGCCCGGACGGTGCGCTGGAGGCGGGCCGCCGAGGCTCACCGTCCCGCGATGCGGCTGGCGAGGCCCGCGAAGCGGGAGGTGTGGCTGACGCGGTCGGATTCGCGGCGGTCGGCGGCGCGGTAGAGGCCGTAGACGACCTGGGTCCCCACCCAGCGCAGGGGCTCGGGCTCCCAGTCTCGGACGCGGCGTCCGACCCAGGGGAGGCGGGTCAGGTCGGTCGGTGTGCCCAGGACCAGATCGCGCAGGGTGCGCGCGGCGAGGTTGGAGGCGGCGACGCCGCTGCCGACGTAGCCTCCGGCCCAGCCCACACCGGTCTCGGGGTCCAGGTGCACCGTCGGGCACCAGTCGCGCGGCACACCCAGCACGCCGGACCACGCGTGGGCGACCGGCACCTCCGAGGCGATCGGGAACAGCCGGGCCAGCACCCGCCACAGCTCCGCGATGGCCTGCGGCGGGGTGCGTCCGTGGTCGTCCTGCCGCGAGGAGAACCGGTAGGGCGCGCCGCGCCCGCCGATGGCGATGCGGCCGTCGGCGGTGCGCTGCGCGTAGAAGTAGGCGTGCGCCGCGTCACCCAGCACCTCGTGCCCGTCCCAGCCGATGTGCTTCCACATGTCATCGGTCAGCGGCTCGGTCACGATCATCGAGCTGTTCATGGGCAGCCACGCGCGGCGCTCCCCCTGCAGCGTGGAGGTGAAGCCTTCGGTGGCGCGGATGACGAAGTCGGCCCGCACCTCGCCGTTCCCGGTGACGGCGGCGGGGCGCTGCTCCCCCTCGCGGGGGCGGATCTCGGTGACGGCGGTGTCCTCGAAGATGTCCACGCCGAGCCGTGTGACGGCCGCCGCCAGCCCGAGCGCCAGCTTGGCCGGCTGGATCCGCGCGGCGTGCGGGCTGTAGGAGGCCAGCACCGCGCCGTCCACCTGGAGCCGCGGCTCGTAGCCGTGCTCGATCATGTACAGGTCCTCCGGCCAGTACCCCCACTCGTGGAGGTAGCCGACCTCCGCGTCGAGGCGGGCGCGCTGCGCGGGGTTAGTAGCGACCATGCGCACCCCGCCCTTGATGATGTCGGCGTCGATCCCCTCCCGCTCGGCGGTGGAGATGACCTCGTCGACGGCGGCCATCATGGCGCGCTGGAGGGCGATGACCGCGCCCTTGCCGTGCGCGTCGGCCAGCCTCTCCCGGGGCCCGGCGAACTCCGCGGACAGCCAGCCGCCGTTCCGCCCGGACGCGCCGAAGCCGGCGAACTCGCGCTCCAGGACCGCGACGCGAAGATCGGGCTGGGCCTTCTTCAGGTAGTAGGCGCTCCAGAGGCCGGTGTAGCCGCCGCCGACGATGCACACGTCGTAGTCGGCGGATCCGGGCAGTGCGGGACGGCGCTCGGGTAGTCCGGTCTGCCGGTACCAGAAGGAGACGCCTCCATTGCGAAACTCCGCCGACCGTGGAATGGCGCGCATCTCGGCCGCACTGGCGAAGAGTTTCATGTCGGGCCCCCGGACTGCTCGGTGCTGACGGGTCAGCGCTGGTTGGTCGGCTTCAGGGAGCGCACGCACCGCACTCCCGGCGCACGTGGCCGCGGCCTCGTGCGCCGACCTCCGCACTGCCCTGGGGGGTGGAGCGTGCACGCCTGATCGCCGAACAGATTATCGGTCCGCACTTACTCGGGCACGCCAGACGCCGAAGTCCGCGACCCGCGGCTTTCGCGCAACGCGCGCTGACGGCCGCGCCAGCACGGCGCGGCCGTCAGGACGCCAGGGCGGTGTCCCGGAGCGTGCGGGCCAGCTCGGCCATCGTGCGCAGGCCGTCCTCGCCGAGCGGGCGGAGCACGTGCTCGCGCAGCAGCACCACGTGCCGCGCCCGGGCTTCGTTGGCCAGCTCCTGCCCGGCCTCGGTGAGTTCGGCATAGACGACGCGCCGGTCCGAGGGACACGACGTGCGCACCAGGTAACCCTTGCGCTCCAGCCGGTCGGCGAGCTTGGTGAAGCCGCCGCTGCTCAGGCTCACCTCGCGGGCGAGCTTGCTCATGGGCTGGCGGTGGCCGGGCGAGCGCTGGAGCCGGATCAGCACCTCGAACCACGGACCCGACATGTCACCCCCGCTGGGGTCGATGTCGCGCAGCAGCAGCGGCCCTGTGGTGTGCAGCGCCTCGTGGAGCAGCCCCCAGGCGGTGATCAGTTCGTCGTCGCCGATCTCCTGGTCCGCAACCGCCTCGGTCCGCGTACTCATGGTGCACTCCCCGCAATCGTCACCCGTTCCTCTGATGCTAACAAGAAGCATCTTCCTGGATAAGGAAACGCTCATCCTCGCGGAGGTGATATTCCGGACAGTAGCTAATCCGGAACAGCGCCATCACCCAGCGTCCCCAGCACGCGCCCCCTGTCGTCTTGCCTCCATCAGTCGCCCGCCGCACCGGCCGTGCCCGGCTGCGCACCGTCGTGTGCGGCCGAGACCGCATCCAGAGCGGAGCGCAGCGTGCCCACCAGGTGCTCGATCTGCTCCCAGGTGATAATCAACGGCGGTGAGATCAGCAAGGCGCGCGGCACCGGGCGGAGGATCACCCCGCGCGAACGCGCCTCGTGGAACACCTCGGCCGTGGTGATCCCCCGCTCGTCCAGGGCCTCCGACGACAGTTCCACGGCCGCCATCACCCCCGTGCCCGCCCGGACCTCGCCGACCATCGGGTGGTCGGCGAGCTGGCGCACGGCGGCGTCCAGCTGCGCCTCGATCTCCAGCGAGACCGTGAACAGGTCCTCCCGCTCCAGGATGTCGAGGTTGGCCATGGCCGCGGCGCAGCACGCCGGATGCCCCGCGTACGTCGTTCCGTGGAGGAAGGGGTTGCCCGGCCGGTTCCAGAACGGTTCGGCCACCTCCCCGCTGACGATGACGCCGCCCAGCGGGAGGTAGCCGCTGCTGACGCCCTTCGCGAAGACGATCATGTCGGGGCACACGCCGTAGCGCTCGATCCCGAACCACGTGCCCATGCGGGCGAACCCGCAGATGACACTGTCGACGATGAACAGCACGCCGTAACGGCGGCACACCTCGGCCACGGCGGCGAAGTAGTCCGGGCCTGGCGGTGGGTAGACGCCGCCGGCGCCGATGACGGGTTCGGCGAAGAACGCGGCGACGTTCTCCGGACCGACGCGCAGGATCTCGGCTTCCAAGGCCTCGACCGAGTCGTGCGGGACGACGGAGACGTCCTCGATGAGCGGACCGAACCCGGTGCGGAAGCGCTCCATCCCGATGATGCTGGTGCCGAACCCGTGCAGCCCGTGGTAGCCGCCGGCGCGGCTGATCAGGTGGGTCTTCCCGGGATGGCCGGTCACCCCCCAGTAGCGGCGGGCCAGCTTCGCCGCGGTGTCGATGGACTCCCCGCCCCCGCAGGTCAGGATCACCCGCGGGTCGACCACCGGCGCGTGCGCGGTCAGCCGCTCACCGAGCTCCAGGGCGGGACCGTTGGCGAAGTCCCCGTACACGGTGTAGGCGTCGAGCCGGGTCATCTGCTGGTGCACGGCGTCGGCGATCTCCGTCCGCCCGTGCCCCACATTGCAGTACCAAAGGCTCGCGGTTCCGTCGAGGAAGCGGTCGCCGCTGTCGTCCCACAGCCACACGCCCTCGGCCCGGGTCACCATGAACTTCTGGGTCCGCGTGACGTCGTGCATATCGCAGAAGGTGTGCCAGAAACGACCTGGCTCCTGCTGCTTGGTCGTAGTACGCGCATACGAAGCCACTGTTGCGCTCATAGAGCGACCTCCGAGCCTTGTTATACGTGCCAACGCCACAGGCAAACACCAAGAAAAACCGCTGTTCCGCGACGGCCCGGGAGCCCTCGATCGCGGCAGATGCCAGCAGGCTAATTTGCCGACTGGTCCGGGTTCAAGAGACGAAACAAGAAATCCTCCCCGGATTTACAGCGATCATTCGCGCTACCCTTGAAAGGCATCCGCGAAACCGCTCACGACCTGCAAAAACGATTCGGAAAAAAGCACCCGAAAAGTGCTTCATCGCCCACGTTAACGGCCCCGCCGCCCGGTCGTGGACCGGGCGGCGGGGCCGTGTTCGTCGGGTCGGGCCGTCCAGGTGGACCAGCGCCGGGGAGAACCAGTGGCGGCTAGCCGCGCAGGACCGCCCCCGTGCGCTCGGTGGCGGCGGCCACGGCGGCGTCGCGCGCTGCCGTGCTCTCCTCCGCCGTCAGCGTCCGGTCGCGGGCGCGCAGCCGCAGCGTGTAGGCGAGCGACTTGCGTCCCGTGCCGACCTGCTCTCCGGTGTAGACGTCGAACAGCCGGATGCTCTCCAGCAGCTCGCCAGCGCCGTCGCGCAGCGCCCGCTCGACGTCGGCGGAGGGCACCGCGGCGTCGACCACGAGCGCCACGTCCTGGGTGGCCACCGGGTAGGTGGACACCTCCGGGGCGCGTACGGGTGCGACGACACGCTCGATGAGGTCGAGCTCGACCTCCATCGCGACGGCGCGCGGCGGCAGGCCGTAGGCGGCGATGACCCGCGGGTGCAGCTCGCCGGCGTGCCCGACGAGGATCTCCCCGCCCTCGGCGCCCTCCGCGGCCACGTACAGGGCGGCGCAGCGTCCCGGATGCCAGGGGGCGTGCTGGTCGGCGCGGAGCGTCAGCTCCACGTCGGCGGCGCGGCCCACCTCACGGGCGGCCTCGATGGCGTCGGCCCACGTCGCGGCGCGGCCCTCACCCCACCAGCCGGAGGGCTCGCGGTCACCGGCCAGGATCGCGCCCACGCGGCGCGGCTGGTCGGGCAGGGCGGCCTCCACGGACGCCAGCTCCTCGGCCGCGGGGCCGCGATCGACCCGCAGCATGGGCGCCCGTTCCGGTGCGCCCGGCTTCGGCCGGTAGACCAGGCCCGTCTCGAACAGGGCGACGTCGGCGAAGCCGCGGCCCACGTTGCGCGCCAGGGTCTTGAGCAGGCCGGGCAGCAGCGTGGTGCGCAGCAGCGGCTCGTCGTCGTTGAGCGGGTTGGCGAGCTTCAGGGTGCGGCGCCGCGGGTCGTCGGCGTCGAGCTGCAGCCCGTCGAAGTCGCGCTCGCCGACGAACGGGTAGCTCAGCACCTCGACGAAGCCCGCACCGGCGAGCCCTCGGCCGACGGAGCGGCGCAGGCGCTGGCTGGGGGTGAGCCCGCGCCCGGCCGGGGCGCGCGGCGGGATGGAGGGGATGTTCTCGTAGCCCTCCAGCCGGATGACCTCTTCGGCGAGGTCGTTGGGGTCGGTGAGGTCGGGCCGCCACGACGGCGGGGTGACCTGCAGGGTGTCGGCCTGGGGGTCCGCCACTTCGCAGCCCACCTCGACGAGGCGGGTGACGACGCGCTCGCGGGGGTAGGCGACGCCCGCGACCCGGCCGGGGTGGTCGGCGCTCAGGTCGATCGGCTGGCGGGGGGTGCTCAGGTCGACGTGGGTGTAGCCGTCCTCGACGCTCGCCCCGCCCAGTTCGCCCAACAGCCGGACCGCGCGGGTGGCGGCCGCCAGCTGCAGCTGGGAGTCGATCCCCCGCTCGAAGCGGCGCGAGGACTCCGAGGAGAGCTGGTGCCGCCGGGAGGTGCGGGCGATGTGCCGGTCGTCGAAGTGCGCCGCCTCGACGATCACGTCGGTGGAGGTCATGCCGATCTCGGTGTCGAGACCGCCCATGACGCCCGCGATGTTGATGGGGCCCGACGCGTCGGTGATGAGGATGTCGTCGGGGTCCAGGGTGCGCTTGACGTGGTCGAGCGTCTCCAGCCGCTCGCCGACGCGGGCGAGCCGCACCTCGATGGGGCCGCGCAGCTTGGCGCGGTCCCACGCGTGCAGCGGCTGGCCCAGCTCCATCATCACGTAGTTGGTGACGTCGACCGCCAGCGAGATCGAGCGCACGCCCGTCAGCGCGAGTCGGCGCTTCATCCACAGCGGCGTGGGGGCGTCGGCGTCGAACCCGGTGGCGCCGCGCAGGACGTAGTTGCTGCAGATGGCCGCCCCGCTGGCGCCTTCCGGCCCGGTCACGGAGGCGGGGCAGCCCGCCCCGGGTGTTCCGTCGACCCGGATCTCCGCGGGGTCGTGGAACGGCACTTCGTAGAGGGCGGCGACCTCGCGCGCGACCCCCCGCATCGACAGCGCGTAGCCGCGGTCGGGGGTGACGGCGATGTCCAGGACGTCCTCGCGCAGCCCCAGCGGGCCGTAGAGGTCGGTGCCCGGGGCGCCGAAGTCCTCGGGGAGCACGATGATGCCCTCGTGGTCCTCCCACAGAGCGAGCTCGGCCGCCGAGCAGATCATGCCCTCGGACATCTTGCCGTAGGTCGTGCGGGAGCCGATCGTGAAGCCGCCGGGCAGTTCGGCGCCGGGCAGCGCCACCACGACGAGGTCGCCCTCGGAGAAGTTGCGGGCGCCGCAGATGATGTTCTGCTCCTCGCCGGAGCCGTTGGCGGTGCCGACGTCGACCCGGCAGTAGCGGATCGGCTTCTTGAAGCCGGTGAGCTCCTCGATCTCGCGGACACGGCCGATCACGATCGGGCCGGAGATGTCGGCGCCGACCTCGTCGACGGTCTCGACCTCCAGTCCGGCCGCGATCAGCTTGGCGGCGAGGGCGCGGGGGGTGACGTCGGCCGGCAGCTCGACGTACTCCCGCAGCCAGGAAACGGGGACGCGCATCAGATCTCCATCCCGAACGCCGAGGTGAACCGGACGTCACCCTCGACCATGTCGTGCATGTCCTTCACTCCGTGGGCGAACATCAGGGTTCGCTCCACGCCCAGGCCGAACGCCCAGCCGCTGTAGCGGTCGGTGTCGACTCCCGCGGCGACGAGGACCCGGGGGTTCACCACGCCGCAGCCGCCGATCTCGATCCAGCCCTCGGAGCTGCAGGTGCGGCAGGGGGCGTCGGGGTTGCCCACGGACGCGCCGCGGCACACGAAGCACTCCATGTCGACCTCGGCCGACGGCTCGGTGAAGGGGAAGTAGGACGCGCGGAAGCGGGTGCGCAGGCCCTCGCCGAACATGCCCGCGACGAAGGCGTCGATGGCGCCGCGGAGGTGGGCCATGGTGATGCCCTCGTCGACCACCAGGCCTTCCAGCTGGTGGAAGACGGGGGTGTGGGTGGCGTCCAGCTCGTCGGTGCGGAAGGTCTTGCCGGGGGCGACGACGTAGAGCGGGAGGTCGCGTTCGAGCAGCGCGCGGACCTGGACCGGGGAGGTGTGCGTGCGCAGCACCAGCCCCGACTCCCCACCGGAGGCGGACTCCACGAAGAACGTGTCCTGCATGGTGCGGGCGGGGTGGTCGGGCAGGAAGTTGAGCGCGTCGAAATTGAACCACTCGGCCTCGACCTCGGGGCCCTCGGCCACCTCGAAGCCCATGCCGACGAAGATGTCGGCCATGCGCTCGGCGACGGTGGTCAGCGGGTGCCGGGCGCCGCGGGGGACACGGTCCCACGGCAGTGTGACGTCGACGGTCTCCTCGACGAGAACGCGGGCGTCGCGCTCCTCCTCCAGGGTGGCCTGGCGGGCCTTGAGGGCCTCGGAGACCTCGCGCCGGGCGCTGCCGACGCGCTTGCCCGCCTCGGCGCGGGCCGCCGGGGGCAGCGCGCCGATCTCGCGGTTGGCCAGGGCGAGGGGCGAGCGGTCGCCGGCGTGGGCGATGCGTGCCTCCTTGAGCGCGTCGAGCGAGTCGGCCGCGGCGATCGCGGCCAGAGCTTCGTCGCGCATCCGGGCGACCTCGTCCGGATGCAAGGGGGTCACCTCGACCGGGTCATAGGAACTATTGGGTGCAGACATGGTTGGTTGCCTCACCGCCCTCGCCCGTCGGACGGGCGGAGCGGTCGTCACGGCCCACCGCTGAGGCGGCGGGCTCAAGCCGACAGGAATGCTGGGAAGAACCGCCCGCCGCGGCCCGCTCCAGGTTCGCTCAGGCGAACTCGGGCGTACCGGCGGGCATGGTAAATCGGAACTCCGCCCCGCCGCTGGGTGCGCGGCCCACTGTGATCGCGCCGCCGTGGGCCTCGATCAGGCCCTTGACGATGAACAGCCCAAGGCCGGTGCCGCCCCGGCGCCTGCTGCTCCAGAAACGGCGGAATACGCGCGAAGCGGCCTCGGACGGTATGCCCTTGCCTTCGTCGCGCACCGACACCGCTGCTCCTCCCTCATACGGCTCGATCACTATGGTGACAGTACCAGCGCCGTGCCGTACCGCGTTTTCCACGAGGTTCGACATGATCTGTTCGACCTTGTCGGCATCGAGCCACATCTCCGGTAGCGGGCCGTGCGCCTCCACCCGGAACCGGTCCTCGGGGTCTCCGGCGGCGACGCGCCCGGCGACCACTTTGCGGGCGCGGTCGGCCAGGTCGACGACGTGGCGCCGCAGCTCCAGGCGGCCGGACTCGATCCGGGAGACGCTGAGCAGCTCGGTGATGAGCCGGGTGACGCGGTCGGCGTCGGCGTTGACCGTCTCCAGCATGAAGATCTTCTGCTTCTCGGTGAGCCGGTCCCACTTGGTGAGCACGGTCGCGGTGAAGCCCTTGACGCTGGTGAGCGGGGAGCGCAGCTCGTGGGCGACCGTGGAGATGAGGTCGGCGCTGCGGCGCTCGTCGCGGCTGCGGTGGGCGGCGGACCGCAGGGTGACGACCAGCCGGACCAGGTCGCCGAGGGGCCGGTCGCGGACATAGCGCGCGGCCATGAGGATCTCGCGCCCGTCGTCGAGGAAGAGCAGCCGCTCGGGCTGCCGGGTGCGGATCCTGAGGCCCCCGTAGGGGTCACTGCACTTCCACCAGTCGCGGCCGTCGGCGTCGTGCAGCGGTAGTACGTCGCGGAAGTCGCTGCCCAGGGCCGCGTCCGCGGGGACGCCGGACAGGCGTGCGGCCATGCGGTTGAAGGTCACAACGCGGCCGGCGCCGTCGGCGACGATCAGGCCGTCGGGGAGGTCGTCGGCGGACAGCAGGGTGTCAGCCGCTCCGTGAGGTCCCGCGTGACGACGGTCCGTCGAATGGTCGCCATTCACGACCGGCCTCCCCAATGCCCTCATGCGACGCCCTCATGTGACCATCCGCGTCGCTGGAACGCGACGCCCTGTAGTCGGCCCTCCCCGGTGACACTCCCGGCGATTCCGTCTGAAGACCATTACCCGCCGGTCACCGTGACTACGCGACGGATTCCACGCCCGGCCCTCCGACCGCGCCGTTCCGAGTCGAGATCCCTGAGCGTAGCGGGAACGACGGGGGCCGCAGCAACCCGGCACGGCGGGGAGGTACCGGGGCAAAGTGTTACGCTCCGCAGTCGGAGAAGCGTTCTACCAGGCAGGAAAGCCGGAGCTGGAGCGGCGACCCGAATTACGGGTTGTTACGCCTCTGATGCATGAGAACGCATGGACCTGACCTGGTCCCGGAATACCAGCTTGGGCGGGCGGAACGCCCGGGGAGCACCCGGTCGGCCCCAGGGACGCCGAGTGCGATCAGTGGCCGCTACCCGGATCCGGCGGCCGTGGTCCGGGTCAGCCGCGGTGGTCGGCGGCGGTGCCGGGGCGGGCGGCGGAGCGCTGCTCACGCGCCGTGGTGTAGAGGCAGACCGCCGCGGCGGTGGCCAGGTTCAGGCTTTCGGCCGACCCGTAGATGGGGACACTGACGGCGGTGTCGGTCAGCGCGACGGTCTCCGCGGGCAGGCCCCAGGCCTCGTTGCCGAAGACCCAGGCGACGCGGTCGTCGAAGGATCCGGCGTCGGCGGCGGCGTGCAGGTCCCGCGGGCCGCTGCCGTCGGCGGCGAACACGCCGGCGCCCAGGCCGCGCAGGTGGTCGATGGCGTCAGCGGTGGGCATGCCCACGACGACGGGAAGGTGGAAGAGGCTTCCGGCCGAGGCGCGCACGCACTTGCCGTTGTAGGGGTCGACCGACGCGTCGGTGAAGATGACGACGTCGGCGCCGGCCGCGTCTGCCGTGCGCAGCACCGTCCCCGCGTTGCCGGGGTCGCGCACGTGCGACAGCACGACCGCGAGCCGGATGTCGCCGACCTCCGCGAGGGGGACGTCGACGAAGTCGCAGACGGCGATGACCCCCTGCGGGGTCACCGTCTGGGCGAGCTCGGACATGACCTCCAGGCTCACCCGGTGCACCGGGATACCGGCCGCGTAGGCGGCGTCGACGAGCTCGCTGTGGCGCTGGACGGCGTCGGCGGTCGCGAACAGCTCCTGGACCCCGCTGGGCGCGGCCAGCGCCTCGCGCACGGCTTGCGGACCCTCGGCCAGAAACCGGCGCTCACGCTGCCGGAAGGCGCGTTTGGCGAGCCGACGAGCCCCCTTGATTCGGGGTGACCGGATACTCGTGAACTCGTGGCTCGCCATCGCGTCTCGCTCTTCTCGTCCGCGGGACTAGGCCGCGGTCGTGGAGGAGGAGGGGGCCGGGATGGCCTTCTTGGCGGTCTCGACCAGAGCGGCGAAGGCCGCCTCGTCGTTGACGGCCAGCTCGGCGAGCATCCGCCGGTCGACCTCGATACCCGCGGCCTTCAGGCCCTGCATGAACCGGTTGTAGGTCAGGCCGTTGGCGCGGGCGCCGGCGTTGATCCGCTGGATCCAGAGCTTGCGGAACTGGCCCTTGCGGTCCTTGCGGTCCCGGTAGGAGTAGGTCATCGAGTGGAGCATCTGCTCCTTGGCCTTGCGGTAAAGGCGCGACCGCTGGCCGCGGTAACCGCTGGCGCGCTCGAGGACGACCCGGCGCTTCTTCTTGGCGTTGAGAGCCCGCTTCACGCGTGCCACTGTGACTCCCTCATAGGTTTCCGGTGTGCGCTCACCACGCCACCGGTCGGCCGGATCCGGTGTCGCCGGAGGGCCGATGTCGAACGAATGTGCAGGCGGCTCTTAGCCGAGCAGCTTCTTGATCATCTTGGTGTCGGCCTTGGCCAGCTCGACGTCGCCGGTCAGACGGCGGGTGCGCTTGGTCGGCTTGTGCTCAAGCAGGTGGTTCTTGTTGGCACGGCGGCGCATGATCTTGCCGGAGCCGGTCACCCTGAAGCGCTTGCTGGCTCCGCTGTGCGATTTGTTCTTCGGCATTGTCGCCGTCGTCTCCTACTCACTCGGCACCGCCTCGGATTGGGGTGGTGCTGTCTTGCTTGCACTGGGCACAGGCGAACCCGGCGCACGGGTATCTGCTAGTCCGGCCTAGACACGCGATCGCGGTGGCGCGATGTACCACCGACCGTGTCCCCCAGCCGGGAGGCCCGATGCCGCCGCTGACACAGGGGCCAGCGGCGGTAGCACGGCCTTCACCCTCCCGCTGCCCGACTTCGCGACGGCGGGTGGGACGCTCCGGGTTCGCCCGGGAGGTCGTCAGCCCTCCTGGCCGACCTGTTCCCGCTGCGCCGGCTCACGGCGGCCCTTGCCGCCACCGGCGGCCGCGCGGGCCTCGGCCTTGTGCTCCGAACGGCGCTTGTGCGGGCCGATCACCATGACCATGTTGCGGCCGTCCTGCTTCGGCTGCGACTCGACCGCGCCGAGGTCCTGGACGTCCTCCGCCAGCCGGGCGAGCAGTCGACGCCCCAGCTCGGGCCGGGACTGCTCCCGGCCGCGGAACATGATCGTCACCTTGACCTTGTCCCCGCCCTTGAGGAACCGCACCACGTGACCCTTCTTGGTCTCGTAGTCGTGCGGGTCGATCTTCGGACGGAGCTTGATCTCCTTGATGATCGTGTTCGACTGGTTCTTGCGCGACTCGCGCGCCTTGACCGCGGACTCGTACTTGTACTTGCCGTAGTCCATCAGCTTGGCGACCGGCGGGCGGGCGGTCGGAGCGACCTCGACAAGATCGAGGTCGGCCTCCTGGGCAAGGCGCAGCGCGTCCTGCACCGGGACGATTCCGACCTGCTCGCCATTGGGCCCGACGAGACGGACCTCGGAAACCCGGATGCGGTCATTAATGCGGGGCTCGGCGCTGATGGGACCCCTCCCTAGCTTCGTCGTATTTGCTTGTGTCGGGGGTCACCCGGCCCCGGTAGGCCGTGAAAAGCGAAAACCCCGCCAGCAGTCGCAAGCGGGGTAGATCCACCGATGTACGGCGACGGGCGCGAAGTACGCGGCCCGAAGGACATGTCCTTCGACGGGCGCCTCTTCACACGCGTCCACCGCCACCGCCGATGGCGGGTGGCGCTGCTCGTCGCCGACCGGGACCTGCGTGGGCTCAGGCCCCACAGGTGGGAGGATCAGCCTCCGCTTACGTATCCGGCGCGTCGCCGCACCGGATCAGGTCATTTCCAACCCTAGCAAGACTACTACAGGTTTTCGAACGCCCCGACCGCCCGGATCCGTGGTCCTATCCCCCGTGTCACAGAACACGGCCGAGGTGGACGGATATTCCGCACCGCCCAGGGGCGCGGCGACAAGCCGCGGGAAGGTGGACCCCTCCGGCACGTCGCCGACGGAGACCGACCTTCTCCCGCTACGGGGAAACGGCCCGGCGGCGGAGTTCCGCCTCGCCCGCCGCGCGCATGGCCTCGACAGGGGCCCGTTCCACCCCGGTCATGAGTTCGACCTGCACGGCGGCCTGGTGCAGCAGCATCGGGAACCCGCCGACCACGGTCTTCCCGGCGGCTGTTCCCCCCGGGTCCGTCGCCGCGCCCCCTGCCACCGCTCGCGCGAGTTCGGTCGGCCACGGGCTGTAGACAACGTCGAACACGGGGGCGCGTCCCCCCGCGACGACCGGGGCCAGGCGGTCGGCCGCCCCCGCCGGGAGCGTGGAGACGACGAGGTCGGCGTCGACGTGCTTTTCGAGCTCACTCAGTGGCCGCACATCGATCCGCAGCCCCATCCGCCGCGCGGCCTCCTCCACCCCTGCCGCGCGGGCGGGGTCGCGCGCCAAGACGGTGATGGCGCCCGCTGTCCGGGCTCCCAGTCCGCGCAACGCGGCCACGGCGGAGGCCGCCGTAGCGCCGCCGCCGAGAACCGTCGCCGACCGCACCTCGGTGGTCCCCGCCTCCCGCAGCGCCTCCATAATCCCGGCGACGTCGGTGTTGTGGGCGTGCACGCGGCCTTCGCGAAACACGAGCGTGTTCGCCCCTCCGACCTCGACGGCGAGGGTGTCGACCTCATCCGCCAGCTCCAGCGCTACCCGCTTCAGCGGCATCGTGAGCGACAACCCCGCCCAGGTGCGGTCGCACCCCGCGAGGAAGCCGGGCAGACCCGCCTCGTCGCACTCGTAGCGCCCATAGCTCCACTCCCCCGCCAGCCCCAGGGCCTTATATGCGGCGGAGTGCAGGACGGGGGAGAGCGAATGCTCGATGGGGGAGCCCAGGACGGCCGCGCGCATCAGTTGTTCCTCTGACTCTCGTTGAACTTCTGCTTGAGCCGCTCGAACTCCGCGTAGGTGTCGGCGAACTCGGTGACCCCGTTCTCGGGGTCCGTGGCAACGAAGTACAGCCAGTCGCCCTTGGCCGGTTGCAGCGCCGCCATGATGGCGTCCTTGCCCGGCGCGACGAACGGACCGGCCGGCAGCCCCTTGCGGCCGTAGGTGGCGTAGTCGCTGTCCTTGCTCTTGCACTCGGCCACCTGCGCGTTGGTCAGGGCGATGCCGTGCAGGCCGAGCACGTAGAAGCAGGTGCTGTCCATGCCCAGCTCCATGTTCTCCTCCAGCCGGTTGTAGACGACCCGGGAGATCTTGGGCATGTCCTCGACGGACCCGGTCTCGGCCTGGACGATCGACGCGATGGCCATGATCTCGTTCGGTGTGTGGCCCGCCTTCTTCGCGTTCGCCTCGATGTCGACGTCGGGTGCGTCCGCCACCGCCTTGTACCGGTCGACCATGCGCTTGAGTACCTTGGGCGCCGTGTCGCTGGGCGTGATCGTGTAGGTGTCGGGGAAGAGGTAGCCCTCCGGTCCCTTCTTCGCGTACGAGGGAAGGCCCAGGGCGTCGGTGTCCGCGTAGGCGGCCTCCAGGTCGTCCTTGGACAGGTCGGTCTTCTCCGCGAGGAGGTCCAGGACCTCCTGTCCCCGCATGCCCTCCTTGAAGGTGACGCGCTCGCCGACGCGCGACGCGGGATCGAGGAGCAGCTCGACCGCCGCCTCCCCGCTCATCTCGGAGCGCAACTGGTAGGTGCCGGGCGACAGCTTGTTGGCCTGCTCGTCGGTGAGCGCGTTGAGGAACGCGCGCGGGCTGGCCACGACACCGGCGTCCGCCAGGGCCTGCGCCACCTGCGATCCGTGCTCGCCCTGGGCGATGACGACCTCGACCTCGCCCTTCCCCTCGCCGCTGTAGTCGGGTGGGAACACGTAGGTACGGGCGCCCCACGCCCCACCGCCGCCGAGCACGACGACGAGCGCCAGCGCCGCCAGCAGCGCGGTCTTCTTCCCCGGGCCGCCGCGTCCTCGGCCCGACCCGCGGGAGGCCCGGCCCGCGCGGGCACGCCGACCGCGCCCGCGGGGGCGGGGCTCCGCCTCGTCCCGTGAGTCGAACGCGCCGCCGTCCACGCCTCCCTCGGCGGCCAGATCCGCGTCGTCGTCCCGATCGGCCGGATCGTCCGGTGCAGCGGGCGGGGACGACTCCGCAGCGCCGCTGGCGGCGACCGCCGCGTCGGTCTCCTCCGGCGGAGCCGCGCGGCGCCGCCGGCGTGGGAAGGGCCGTTCGTCGTCCTCCGGGGCGGCGCGCCGCGAACGGCGCGGGCGTTCCTGCTCCAGCCCGTCCTCGGCCGGCGCCGGTTTCCGGCCCCGGCGCTTCTTGGCCTTGCCCTTGGTCTCGTCGGAGTCCACGTCATGTTTCTTCCCGCGTCCGCCCTTACGGCGCACGGGAACGGCGTCGAAGTCGAGGACGCGGGGTGCGACCGGCTCCAGGTCCTCGTCGTCGGCGTCGGAGCGGACCTGCTCCAGCCACCCCTCGTCGTCGTTGGGGACGGCGGCGTAACCGCGCCGTCCCGCGGCCTCGTCACCACGTGCGCGCCGACCGCGCGGCTCGGAGGCGTCGGCCGCGCGACGGCCGCGGTGGCGGGATGGCGCGTCGTCGCCCTCCACCGGGCGGGCACCGGTGTGCTCCGGGGCGGCGTCGGTCTCGGGGGCGCGCCTCCTGCGACGCCCGCGTGGACGGTCGTCGGTGCTGGGGGCGTGTGCCGGGAATCCCCCGGTCTCGCTCCCCGCGGTCGGGGCCGGACCGGGGGTGCCCGCGTGGCGGTGTCCGTCCTCTCCGGCCGTCCCGTCGGCGTCTCCGGCGTGCGCGGGCGTACGAAGCGGGTCGGCGGGGGTGCCGTAGGAGGGGACGGAGCCGGTGTCGCGCCGATGGCGTCGGCCGCGCCCGCTCTCCTCGGCGCCCGGCCGCTGGATGTGGGATCCCGTGTCGTGGCCGGTGGGGTAGGCGGTCTCCGGGGGGTATCCGGCGTTGGCCGGATAGCCGCCGGGCCCGCCGCTCTGGTCGGGACCGTCCCGGTGGCGGCGGCCGCGGGGACGCTCCGCGCCGGGGTCGAACGACTGGGGGGAAACAGCGTCGCCGCGGCCCGGGTAACCGGACGGCGGGAGGGGGTGGCCGGAGGTGTCGTGGGGAGCCGGCGCGGCGCGCCGGGGCGGGGCTTCGCGCGGCCAGGGGTCGGTCAGCGGGTCGGGGGCGGGGCGGCGTGGCGCCCCGGACGTTCCGGGGAGGGGGCCGGTCAGCGGATCGGCCGCGTACTCCTGTTCCTGGTCCCGTCGGGCGCGGCGCCCCCGGTAGGGAGGCGGGTCGCCGTACGGCCGCTCCTCGGGCGGCCGTCCGCCCCAGGGATGGTCACCGTAGTTGTCGTTGTCGCTCATGCGGGGTCACCGATCACTTCCCCTGGGGGGCGCCCGGTCTGCCGTTCCATGTCGAGCGCGCTCTGCAGCAGCACCGTGGCGGCGGCCTGGTCGATGACGGACCGGCGCGCTTTGCCGCCCTTGGCACCGCGCTTGCCGTAGGAGGCGCCGGACCGTAGCTGGCCCTGTGCGGTCACCGTGGTCAGCCGCTCGTCGACGAGGCGGACTGGTATCGGTGCCAGCTTGGTGGCGAGCGCCTCCGCGAACTGGCGGGCGCCGCGGGCCGCGGGGCCCTCCTGACCGGAGAGCGAGGCGGGGTACCCCACGATGACCTCGCGCGCTTCGTACTCCAGCACGAGCCGCGCGATTCGGTCCAGGTCACCGCTGCCGCGGGGGATGGTTTCGACGGGGGTGGCCAGCAGGCCGCTCGGGTCGCTGCTCGCGACCCCGATGCGTGCGTTGCCGGGGTCCACCGCGAGACGTACGCCGTGCCTCAACGAGTGGGCTCCCCCTGGTGCGCAGCGGCCGCTACGGAGATGCCGGGGGCCGCGGCCGTGGTGCCCCGGGCGTCACGCCCGGAACTCGGTGCCGGACGAGCGGCCGCGACAGGGGTGCACAGGGAATGAGGGATCAACACTCGGTTCCTTTCTCGCCCCGCGCGCCTGCGGGCGTAGGAGACGGACGGCCGGGCTGGTCCGCTCGCACGGGGATGATCGATCGCGGTGGGGCAGTCTGGGCGTATCCCAACGGGATGTGCCGAACACCATCAGGACCGACACATCCCATATGAGATCACACCGACTCAGAAATCCTCTGTTCCACCGCGCGCAGGGCCGCGTCGACGGCCGAGGCGTCGGTTCCGCCGCCCTGGGCGACGTCGGGCTTTCCGCCGCCACCGCCACCCAGAACACGGGCCGCGACGCCGACGAGTTCACCGGCCGCCAGCCCGCGCTCCTGTCCGGCCTTGTTCACCGCGACCACGACGACCGGGCGATCCTTGGGGACGCCCGCCACGGCGACGACCACCGGGCTGTCCTCGCCGAGACGGCCGCGCACGTCGAGGGCGAGCTTGCGCAGGTCGTCAGCTGTGACGCCGTCGTCGGCGCGGTGCGTCGCGACGCGCGCCGGGCCGACCTCGCGCGCGTTGGCCGCCAGCCCGCCGGCGGCCTGCAGAACCTGGGCCGCGCGCAGCTTCTCGATCTCCTTCTCCGCGGCGCGAAGGCGGGAGACCATCGCGTCGATGCGCTGCGGCAGCTCCTCGCGCGGCGCCTTGAGCTGGTCGGACAGCTGGCCGACGAGCATCGACTCCCTGGACAGGCGGCGGAAGGCGTCGATGCCGACGGCGGCCTCGACCCGGCGCACGCCGGACCCCACCGAGGATTCGCCCAGCAGCTTGACGATGCCGAGCTGGCCTGTGGCCCCGACGTGCGTGCCTCCGCACAGCTCGCGGGAGTAGTCGCTCATTTCCACGACGCGGACCCGGTCGCCGTACTTCTCGCCGAACATGGCCAGGGCGCCCATGGCCAGCGCCTCGTCGAGCGAGGTCTGGAAGTCGCGCACCTGGATGTCGCCGGACAGGACGGTGTTGACCTCTTCCTCGACCTCGGCGAGCTCGGCCGGGGTCATCGCCTTGTTGGCGGTGAAGTCGAAGCGCAGCCGTCCCGGCTGGTTCTCCGACCCGGCCTGGCCGGTGCCGGTGCCCAGTGCGTTGCGCAGAGCCGAGTGGATCAGGTGGGTGGCCGAGTGCGAGCGGGAGACGGACGCGCGCCGGTCGCTGTCGATCACGGCGTGGACGTTGTCGTCCACGGCGAGCTCGCCGGCACGCACCGTGCCGCGGTGCACGAACAGCCCGGGGACGGGCTTCTGCACATCGTCGACGTCGACGAGGCTGCGGCCGTCGCTGGCGATGGTGCCCTTGTCAGCAAGCTGGCCACCGCTCTCGGCATAGAACGGGGTGCGGTCCAGCACCAGCTCGACGCGGTCGCCCGCGCGGGCCACGGTGACCGGCTGGCCATCCACGATCAGGCCCAGGACGCGGGACTCGCTCTCGTGGTCGGTGTAGCCGAGGAAGTCGGTCGTGCCGGAGCCGTCGAGCAGCCGCGCGTAGACGCTGATGTCGGCGTTGCCGAGCCTCTTGGACTTCGCGTCGCGCTTGGCGGCGTCCCGCTGCTCCTGCATCAGCGAGCGGAAGGTGCCCTCGTCGACGCTGAGTCCCTGCTCGGCGGCCATCTCCAGGGTCAGGTCGATGGGGAAGCCGTAGGTGTCGTGGAGCTGGAAGGCGTCGGCACCGGAGAACTGGGTGTGCCCGCTGGCCTTGGTGCGCTCCGCGACGCGGTTGAACAGGGTCGTGCCCGAGCGCAGTGTGTCGGAGAAGTTCTTCTCCTCGGCGTCGATCACACTGTGGATCGCCTCGGCGTTGGTGCGCAGCTCGGGGTAGAGGTCACCCATGACCCGGATGGCGGTCGCGGTGAGGTCGTGCATGTAGTGCCGGTCCTCGGCCGCTCCGGCGAGCAGGCGCATGTTGCGGATGGAGCGGCGCAGGATCCGGCGGAGCACGTACCCGCGCTTCTCGTTGCCGGGCTTGACGCCGTCGGCCACGAGCATGGTGGCGGTGCGGACGTGGTCGGCGACGACGCGCAGGCTGACGTCCATCTTCTCGTTCTCGCCGTACTTGGTGCCGGAGAGCTCCGCGGCGTGCCTGAGGATGGTGCCCAGCGTGTCGGTCTCGTAAATGTTGTCGACACCCTGCAGAATGGCGGCCATGCGCTCTAGGCCCATGCCGGTGTCGATGTTCTTCTGCGGCAGGTCGCCGAGGATCTCGAAGTCGGTTTTGCTTTCGCCGGGACCGCGCTCGAACTGCATGAAAACGAGGTTCCACACCTCAAGGTAGCGGTTCTCGTCGGCGACCGGGCCGCCCTCGACGCCGTAGGCGGGGCCGCGGTCGTAGTAGATCTCCGAGCAGGGGCCGCAGGGGCCGGGTACGCCCATCGACCAGAAGTTGTCCTCCATGCCGCGGCGCTGGATGCGCTCGCTGGGGATGCCGACCTTGTCGCGCCAGATGGCCTCGGCCTCGTCGTCGTCGAAGAAGACGGTGACCCACAGCCGCTCGGGGTCGAGCCCGAATCCGCCCTGGTCGGCGGGGTCGGTCAGCAGCTTCCAGGCGAAGGGGATGGCCTCGGCCTTGAAGTAGTCGCCGAAGGAGAAGTTGCCCAGCATCTGGAAGAACGACGCGTGCCGGGAGGTCTTGCCCACTTCGTCGATGTCAACGGTGCGCACGCACTTCTGTGCGCTGGTGGCGCGGGTGTAGGGGGCCGTGCGCTGGCCGAGGAAATACGGCTTGAACGGCACCATGCCTGCGTTCACCAGCAGCAGCGTGGGGTCCTCGGCGACGAGGCTTGCCGAGGGGACCACGGTGTGCCCGTTGTTCTCGAAGAAAGCGAGGAAGCGGCGAGCGATTTCTGCCGTCTCCATCAGCGGCCGTCCTTCAGGTAGGGGGCGTCGGTTGCGCCATGCGAATCGGTTGCTCTTCCAGTCGGGAGCGCGGGGCGGCCGGGCGATATTCCCTTCCCGCTGTGCGGGCCACGCTGCCCGCCACCATAGAGGCGCCGCAGCTCGGCCTCGCGGTGTTCCATGGCGTCCAGGACGTCCTCGTTGAACTCGCGGAGGGCGGCGCGGTGCTCTGCGACGTGGCCCTCGACGCGGTCGGCGATACCGCCCGGGCTCCACGCACGTACCGTGCGGTTGAGCCTGTGCACAACATACCCGCCGATGGCCGCGCCCGCGACCAGATAAAAGAGACGCCCGATCATCGGCGCTCCTTCCTGCGACGACTGCGTACCAGGGCCAGCGCCCGGCGCTGACCGACCACCCGGCGGACGGCATATGAGAAGGACGCCAGCCTCACCAGCGGCCCCGTGAACACCGAGCGCGTCAGGGCGGTCATGGTGGAGACGTCCTCCGTGGTGTTCGCGACGTTGGCGGTGATCTCCTCGACGCGGTCGAGGGAGTTTCCGGTGCGCTCCACGGTAGAGGCGACGTCGTCCAGCAGGGGCCGGGCGCGTTCACCGAGGTCCGACACGACCTTGGTCATCTCCGACAACAGCCGTGTGAGCTTGACAAGGGTCACGCAGAGGAACGCGACCAGAACCGTCCACACCACGGCGGCGATGAGGGCGGCCAGCTCTCCTCCGGTCAGCATGAGGGCTCCGTTTGACGATCGGGGGTCGTTCGGTCTCCGGGCAGGACGCCACGGGGAAAGGCCCCGCACCGGTCCCGGCACCGCGGCGCGCGCACGGCGGCGTTACGCCCCGGAATCTCAGCGGCTCAGGCGGCTGCTCGTAGGTGTTCCTCCCGCGCTCACGTTCCTCACTCGCTCCACCGCCGACACATCAGGGCCTCCGGCCAATCAGCGTCGACGCCTTCGCTCGCTCGTTCACGCTCGCGTCGGTGGGGTCCGGAAGATCCGAATAGGGCAGACCCTATCGCGTCCCGTGCGGCGGTCATCCGCTTCCCCACTGCGTGCCCCGAAAGAGTGGCGACGCAGAAGAGACAAGAACGACATCCGCCGCGGAACACCGCGCGCAGTGCCCCCGCACGCGGGGAGGCAGCTGTTGTGCCCGCGGGACGCGTCCGCGCGCGATCTCCAGCACCGTGATGGCACCGCCGTTCAACGGCGGTCGTTCGCCCGCGGCTCTGGCGGGGGGCACTTCGGCGTCCCGCCTCCTCCCCCATGGGCCCCGGCCCGGTTCCCGAGGCGCCGCCCCGCCGGGCGCGCTGACCCCGGGCGGCCCGTTAGGGCGGGCCGCGGTCGGCGGCCGCGACACCCGGCATCGGCCGCGCGGCCTGCGGATTCCCCGCTATTGGACACCGTCCGGACATCGACGAACGCGGGCGGATCGCGGAGAATCGAGGCAGAGCACGCGATTTGGCTACGATTGCGCCGCCGGGCTCCCTCATCCCCCGGGGCACGACGGATAGAACGACAGGACCCCCATGAGCCGACGTTCGCAGCGCGAGATCTCCGTTCTGGTACCACCGAACCTCCTCCCCCTCTCCCGCGGTGAACCCCGCCGGTTGGGCCCCTACCTGGTGATCGGCAGAATCGGGTCGGGCGGAACAGGGAGCGTCTACGCGGCAGTCAACCCCGCGGTCACCGACGACCCCCTCGTCGCCGTCAAAGCGCTGACCTCCTCCCACCTCAAGGACGACGCCACCCGCGAGCTGCTGCACCAGCGCCTGGAGGCGCTGTCCCACGTCGACGGCCGCTGCTACGTCCCGCCGATCGCCTTCGATGCCTTCGCGTCGCCCCCGTGGCTGGCCATGGGATACGTGTCGGGAATCCCACTGGCCCAGTACGTCCGCAGACGCGGCGCGCTGGGGCCGGGGCGGATCGTGGCGCTGGCGGCCGGCCTGGCCGAGGGCCTCTCCGCCCTACACACCGCCAACGTCGCGCACGGCGACCTCAAGCCCAGCAACGTCCTGCTCGGTACGGGCGGCCCGCGCATCCTCGACTGCGCGCTGCCCGGCGACGACGCGCACCTGCGCTCGGCGGCGGCCACCTGGCTGAGTCCCGAGCGGCACGCGGGCGACCCGCCCAGCCCGGCCGCGGACGTCTTCGCCTGGGGCGGCGTGATGACCTTCGCGTCGACCGGGCGGCTCCCGTTCGGCCTCGCCGAACCGCACATCGTGGCCGCGCGCGTGGCCAACGAAGAGCCGGATCTCACGGGTGTTCCCGCCGCCCTGCTGCCCCTGGTCGGCCGTGCCCTGGCCAAGGACCCGGCCGAGCGGCCCACGGTCCGCGAGCTCATCGGCGGCTCCATCGCCGCGTGGGAGGAGAGCGACACCCACGCGGAGCAGGACGAGCGGCCGGTGCCCGGGACAGCGGTCACCCGCGTGTTGACGCGGGAGTGGCAGGGCGTCATCGAGCCCGCGCGGCTGCCGCGGGTGGTCACCCTCCAGGAGGGGCCGGACCTGCGGATCCGCAAGACCGTCTTCGCGGCCGTGGGCGCGGCCGTGGCGCTGGCCGTCATCGGCGGGGGCTTGTGGGCGGCCAACAGCGCGCTGAGTGGGGGCGGCCGGCAGGAGGCCGCTCCGGCAGCCGCGTCGCCCACGCCGGAGCGGGAGCAGGGCACCACGGTGGCACGGTTCGACCCCACCCTGCAGGACAACCCCGTCGACGGCCCGTGGGTCTACGTCGAGGTCGAGCGCGAGGACGACGACACCGGGGGGGACCCCGGGTTCCTCACCCCGCGGGACTGGTCGGCGCAGTGGGACGAGACGACGAGCGAGCGGCTGACGGCCGTCATCGACCCGGAGGCCGAGGTGTTGTGCGCCCGGTTCTGCCAGCCTGGGCCGGGCCACATCGAAGATGGCCGCGGTACCTACGAGATGACCGGCCAGGAGTTCATCGACTACCTGGGGTGGGGCGACCTCGTCATCGCCGAGGTGGAGTTCGCCGAGAAGAGGGACGAGGACGGGCAGCGGCGGATTGTCAAGATCACCGAGCTGTTCCCCCAGCCTCTGGACTGACCGCGGTCGGCGGTCGGTGACGCGGGTGCGGGTGCAGGCGGCCGCGCCTGTACCTCAGCCGCCCGCGGCGCCCGTTGGCCCGCGCCGCTCACTGCCCGCGCAGCACCTGCCGCAGTCGTTGCAGGATCTCGCCGAAGCGGCGTTCGGCACCGTGTGAGGTGGGGGTGTAGTACTCGCGGTCGGCAACGGCGTCGGGGGCATGCTGCTGGGGAGCGACGCCGCCGGGGTAGTCGTGGGCGTATTTGTAGCCCTGCCCGTGGCCGAGCTCCTTGGCGCCCTTGTAGTGGCTGTCGCGCAGGTGCGGGGGGACCGGCCCGCCCAGCCCCTTGCGCACGTCGCCCATGGCCGCGTCGATCGCGCTGATGACGGCGTTGGACTTGGGCGCCAGCGAGATGTGGATGACGGCCTGGGCCAGGTTGATCCGCGCCTCGGGCAGGCCGATGAGGTCCACCGCCTGCGCGGCGGCGACCGCGGCCTGCAGCGCGGTGGGATCCGCCATGCCGACGTCCTCGCTCGCGTGCACGACCAGGCGCCGCGCGATGAAGCGCGGGTCCTCCCCCGCCTCGATCATCCGGGCCAGATAGTGGAGGGCCGCGTCCGGGTCGCTGCCGCGCATGCTCTTGATGAACGCGCTGATGACGTCGTAGTGCTGGTCGCCGGAGCGGTCGTAGCGGACCGCGTGGCGGTCGACCGCGCGCTCGACGTCGTCGACCGTGATCTCCGAGCGGTCCCCAGCGACCAGAGCGGCGGCCTCCAGGTAGGTCAGCGAGCGCCGCGCGTCGCCGCCCGCGAGGCGCACCAGGTGCTCGGTCGCCTCCTCGGTGAGGGCGTAGCGCCCGGTGAGGCCGCGCTCGTCGGTGAGGGCGCGGTCGAGGAGCGAGCGGATGTCGTCGTCGCCCAGTGATTCGAGGGTGAGCAGCAGCGAGCGGGACAGCAGCGGGCTCACCACGGAGAAGAACGGGTTCTCGGTGGTCGCGCCGATGAAGCTCACCCAGCGGTTCTCCACGGCGGGCAGCAGGGCGTCCTGCTGCGTCTTGTTGAAGCGGTGCACCTCGTCGACGAAGAGCAGGGTGCGGGTCCCGCGCATGCCCATCTGGCGGCGGGCGTCGTCGATGACGGCGCGGACGTCCTTCACTCCGGCGGTCACGGCGGACAGCTCGACGAACCGCCGGTTGGTCACCCTGCTGACGACGGTGGCGAGTGTGGTCTTACCGGTGCCGGGAGGGCCCCACAGGAATAACGACATGGGGGCGTCGTCTTCGACGAGCCGGCGTAGCGGGCTGCCCTTTCCCAGCAGATGGTGCTGGCCCGCGACCTCGTCGAGGGTCCGCGGACGCATCCGCACGGCAAGGGGCTCCTGGCTGCGCTGCGCTTCGGCGCCAGCGTCGTCGAACAGTGTTTCGGACACGTGTTCCAGCCTAATAGCGGTGTGCGGTTCCGATGGCGTCGAGGGTGTGCTCCGCTGGGAGGATCGTCCCGTGCCCGGTGTCCGGGTGCGGCTCTGGGGCTTGGACCACGTCCTGCCCCCTGAGGCGACCGCGATCGCGTCCACACGGGATGCCAGCGGCCGGGCCCGGGTGTGTCGTTTTCGCTCGCCCGGTCTCGCCCGGTATGGGAGCCGCCGGACTAGTCGCCGGAGCCGTGCCTGCGGATGGCGAGGACGGCGATATCGTCGCCGCGTCCCGCCGGGATCAGCTCGGTCAGGGTAGTGGCGATGGCTTGGACACCCTCGTCGTGGCGGTCGCGTACGACCGTGCCGACTTGGCGCAGGCCGGCGTCCATGGTGAACTCGGAGCTTTCCAGCAGCCCGTCGGAACACATGAGCAGGCTTTCGCCGGGCCGCAGGCGCCGGGTGGAGACCGGGTACTTGGCGTCGGCGTCGACGCCTACGGGCGGTCCGGTCTCCGGCTCCCACAGTTCGAAGGCCTCCGATGTGGCGACCACGGCGGGGGGCTGTCCGGCCCAGGCGGCCTGCATCTCGCCGCTGGCGAGGTCGAGGACGAGGTAGCCGCAGGTGGCGAAGACGATCTCGCCGGTCTCGCCGAGCAGGCGGTTGGTCTCGGCCAGCACGGTGCCGGGGTCTCCCTGGTTGGTGGCGTAGGCGCGGAACGCCACGCGGATCTGCCCCATGGCGGCCGCCGCCTCCACCCCGTGGCCCTGGACGTCGCCGACGACGAGGCCGACCTTGTTGTCGGGGAGCTGGATGACGTCGTAGAAGTCGCCGCAGACGCGCCACCCGGCGCGGGCGGGGAGGTAGCGGACAGCGATGTCGAGGGCGTCGAACCCCGGGATCAGGGGTGGGAGCAGGCGCCGCTGCATGGCGTCGGCCAGTTCCAGTTCGGCCTGCTGGCGGCTGACGCGCTGCAGGGCCTGCCCGGCCAGACCCGCGAGGGTCAGCATCAGGGCGCGTTCGTCGGGGGTGGCGTGATGCGGCTGGTTCCAGGCGACCTGCCAGACGCCGAGCGCGACTCTTCGGTCGCCGAAAATGGGGACCGTGGCCCAGGACTGCGCGCTGGTGTGGTGCATGATCTCGGCGGCGGCGGGGAAGCGTTCGAGCGCCTCGGCCCGGCTTTCGAAGAAGCGGGGCTGCCGGTCCTGGACGACCGCGCCCATGGGGTAGTCGGTGTCGGCGGCGTCGCGGCCGTCGATCATGGCGATCGCGTCGGTCTTGCGGGTCGACGCGGGGGACGCGCGGAGCACACCGTCGACGACGAGCATGACGTGTGCGGTGGTTCCGCCGAAGATCGGCACGAACTCCTCGGTGAGGAGGCCGGTGACCTCGTCGATGGTGGTGGCCGAGACAAGTTTCGCCGCCAGTTCGGTGACCTGGCGCCCTTGCGCGGCCTCGATTCTGCGCCGGTCGGCGAGGCGGCGGACCAGCTGCACGTGCTCGGTGACGTCGTCGATGATGCCGATGAGCCGGGGCCGGTCTCCGTCGACGAAGCGGGCGCGGGCGTGCAGCGCGTGCTCGTCGCCGGACCGGTCGAACATGCGGAAGCGCTGCTCGTAGTCGCGGCCCTGGTGGGAGGCTTCCAGTGCGTCGCGGACGCGGGCGACGTCGTCGCGGTGGACGCGGGCCAGGCAGTCCTCAAGGTCGCGGGCGTCGCCGGCGAGGGTGCGGCCGAGGGGCGAGGGGCCGAAGAGCTCGCTGAGGCGCCCGGTGCGCAGGTCGAGGCTCCACAGGACGGCGCCGGCGTTCTCGGTGCGCAGCTCGGTGAGGATGCGCAGGGTCTCTTCGTCGGGCAGCGGTTCGCGGAAGAGGATCGCCACACCGGCGGGGGTGCGACGAGCGCCGCCGCCCTCGGTGTGGCCGGGTCTGGCGGAAGGGACCGCGTCGCCGGAGTCGGCGGAGTCGGCCGCACCATCGCCGGTCCCGTTCTCGGCGGCGGGGCTCTCGGCCGCGGGCAGCGTGCGGACCTCGACGACCATCCGCGGCGGCGCGTTGCCGGGTGTGCCGAGCCGCAGGACCCGGGAACCGCCGCCGCCAGCGATGGCCATGGCGGCGCGGTGCAGATCCCAGGCGGTCGCTCTGTCGCCTTCGGCCAGGAGTTCGGGCCAGCGCTGGCCGCACAGCGAGGACGGCGTTCGGTCCGCGAGGGCGCCGAACGCCTTGTTCGCCTCCAGGATGTGTCCCCCGCTATCGGCGACGAGCATGGCGATCGGGGCATGCCGGAACGCCATGCCGACGTGATCTCCCAGCTTGGCCGGGTTAACGCCGGGCACTGCGGAGGAACCGGCGAAGCTACCGGTTGAGCCGGTTGTGCCGTTCACGTAATCGATCATCCCTGTGTCGTCCCGGATGTCTCTGCCCGCGCCCGTGCACGCTCTCCCCAGATACATCCGATTCGGCTTAGTTTAGCGACAGGACCGCCCGTCGGGGCAGGTGGACAGCGCCTCCCGCAATGGGCCCGCGATGCGTGGATTCCCTCTCCGACCGCGCGGGACATTTCATCCTGACTATACGAAAACCAGCCATAAGGGAAAAACCCCATCGAATCAACACGTGGAGAAGGGGGTATTTTTCCGCAATCGTTACTACGGCGTGACCGCTTCCCCAGTGGCCCCGCATTGAGCACGACCCAGGTTACGCCACAGGGCTGCCGGTGATACCCCTGCACCCCGCGGGCCCCAGCGAAAGATCGCACGATTGGCACCGATTCCCCACGACTCTGGCCGCACCCCTGGCCTTGCCCCCGAAACATGCCGAAACCAGACAGCTTGCACCAACCTTTACGAAGGGACAAGCAACTACAATTCACCCATGTGCGAATCAACGCCCCGCCCCCAGGGAATCTGTCGAGCGCACCTCATCGTCCGCAACTGGACCTGCCGCCTGTGCAGCTATAGCAACCCCGATAGTGAGACCATCTGCTGCCTGCAATGCGGAGCGGCAAAGAAGTAAATCCCCCTCCACCCCCCAGGGGGCGGCGCTCCCGCCCCCACTGTACGCCTCAAGCGTTCGCCTGGCAGGGCATCCGCGTAACACCCCGGCCGTCGCCTCCTCCCCCTGCCTCCCCTGATGCCGTCGAACCAGAGGGGACGGAGGAGGACCGCGCCCTGCTCGACCACCTCTCGATGTACTTACGGGGTCACGACGTCTCGTGCCGCACGCATCAGGTCCTGCTGACCGTTCCAGGACGCGAGCCCCGCACGTAGGCAGGCGCCGTCTTCACCGTCCTCATCGAGGACGCTCAACTCCGCGAGATAGCGGATAGAGCCCATCTCGTGCGGCGGCGTCATCGGATCCGCCAAGCTGTTGGACGGCCACGGTGCGGCAGTCCGGCACCTGTGAACCACCCTGACGTGTCGGGAACGTTCGGCCGGGGGCTGGCAGCGCTGCCCTGCGACGGGTAACCGCGGCTGGTGAACAGCCCGGACACATGCCCTTGACCCCTGAAGCCGTACTGCGGCCGTCGATATCCCTACCTCCTGGGTCGGCTGCGGACTACTCCGACCGCAAGCCACATTCCGCTAAATACCCCAAGGCATGGATGAATGACATCTTCCGTCATCGAAAAACAACAGAGGTGGGGCGGAGGCGCTGATGCCTCCGCCCCACCCTGGGACTTCGATTATTTCGTCGGAGGATGCCCCCTCCTCCGAACAAAATATCAATCGCTACTTCGCGTCCTTCTCCGGCACGAAGTCGATCCCGGCCTCTTCACGCTGTTCCGGCGGGATCTCCGTCGGTGCTCCCGTCAGGGGGTCACCGCCCGACGCGGTCTTCGGGAAGGCGATGACCTCGCGGATCGTGTTCTGTCCAGCGAGCAGCATGACGACACGGTCCCAGCCCACGGCAAGGCCACCGTGGGGGGGCGGGCCGTACTTGAAGGCTTCCAGGAGGAAGCCGAACTTCGACTCGGCCTCGGCCTTGCTGAGGCCGATGACGTCGAAGACCCTCTGCTGGACCTCGGCCTGGTGGATACGGATCGATCCCGATACCAACTCGTAGCCGTTGAGGACGAGGTCGAAGGCGCGCGAGGGCGCGTTCTCCGGGTCGTCCTGGAAGGTCTTTTCCACCTCGACGGCCGGAGCGGTGAACGGGTGGTGTACCGGCGTCCACATGCCCGGCTCGTCCCCCTCTTCGAACAGGGGCATGTCGGTGATCCAGAGGATCTCCCACTTGGACTCGTCGATGAGGTTGCAGCGCTTGCCGATCTCAAGGCGGGCAGCGCCGAGCAGTTCCTGGCTGGCTGTCCGGAAGCCCGCGGCGAAGAAGACGGCGTCGCCGGGCTTGGCTCCGACCTTCTCGGCCAGGCCCGAGCGCTCCTCGTCCGACAGGTTCTTGGCGACCGGACCGCCCAGCGATCCATCCTCCTCGACCAGCACGTAGGCCAGGCCCTTGGCACCCCGCGACTTGGCCCATTCCTGCCAGGCGTCGAGCTCCTTACGGGTCTGGGACGCCCCACCTGGCATCACCACGGCCCCGACGTAGGGGTTCCGGAAGACACGGAACTCGGTGTTCGCGAAGTATTCGGTCAGCTCGGTGATCTCCTGCCCGAAGCGCAGGTCCGGCTTGTCGGAGCCGAAGCGGTCCATCGCCTCGGCGAACTTCATCCGGCGGAAGGGACGCGGCAGGTCGACGCCACGCACCTCGCTCAGCAACCGGCTGAACAGCTCCTCACCGACCCTGAAGATGTCCTCTTCGTCGACGAAGCTCATCTCCAGGTCGATCTGGGTGAACTCGGGCTGCCGGTCGGCGCGCAGGTCCTCGTCGCGGAAGCAACGGGTCAGCTGGTAATACCGCTCCATGCCGCCGACCATCAGCAGCTGCTTGAACAGCTGCGGCGACTGCGGAAGCGCATACCAGTGCCCAGGCTGCAGCCGGACCGGAACCAGGAAGTCGCGAGCGCCCTCGGGTGTCGAGCGCGTCATGTACGGGGTCTCGACGTAGACGAACCCGTTGTCCTTCATGATCTCGTGGGCGATGTAGGTCGCCTTCGAACGGATCCGGAGGTTCTCCGCCATCTCGTGGCGCCGAATGTCGAGGTAGCGGTAGCGGAGGCGTGTCTCCTCCGCGACATCGGCCGCGCTGTCCAGTTGGAAGGGCAGCGGCGCGGCCTCGCTCAGCACCTCGATCTCGTCGGCGACGACCTCGATCGCGCCGGTCGGAATCTCGGGGTTCTCGTTGCCGGCCGGGCGAACGCGGACCTTTCCGGTCACCTTGATGCAGTACTCAGCACGCAGGTCGTGGGCGAGGTCGTCCTCGCGGACCACGACCTGCACCACGCCGGAAGCTTCGCGCAGGTCGAGGAAGACCACGCCACCGTGGTCGCGGCGGCGCGCCACCCACCCGGCGAGGACGACGGTCTCGTCAGCATGCTCGGCGCGCAGGGCACCGGCGTCATGCGTGCGGATCAACGGGGTTCTCCTTCAACGTTTTCAACGTATCTACTCATCTTGCCTGACGTGCGCGAAGACCCGGTCCATCTTGGCGATCGCATCGAGCGGTCCGATCATGGAGACCAGTCCCGAAAGCTGTCCTGCCTGCCTGATTCTGACAGGATGATCGAACAGCTCGCGGTCCCGGCAGCGGACATCGTGATCGAGGTGACCGTGGTCATGCCGACCAGGGACGGTGCCGCCAGTCCGAGGCGCACCGGACTAGCGGCCGGTGATATCTCGCAGGAACGGGTTGGTGGCACGTTCGCGGCCGATGGTGGTCTGCGGACCGTGGCCGGGGAGCACCGCGGCGTCGTCGGGGTGGTTCGTACAGACCCGGTCCAGGCTGCGCAGGATCTCCCCGTGGTCGCCGCCGGGGAAGTCGGTGCGGCCGATCGAGCCGGCGAACAGCAGGTCGCCGGTGAACAGCATCCCGGGGTGGTCGTCGGCGCCCGGGAGGGCGAAAACGAGCGAACCGGGTGTGTGGCCGGGGACGTGTTCGACGCTGACGCGGAGCCCGGCGTGGTCCAGTGTCTCGCCTCCCACCAGCTCCACCAGGTCGTCCGGTTCGCCCGGGGTGGCGCCCGCGAGCAGGCCGGACAGCTGGGCGGCCAGAGCGGCGTCGAGCCCCTTGCCGGGGTCGGTGAGCAGCGCGCGGTCGTCGGAGTGGATGTAGACGGGCACACCGTACGCCGCGCCCACCTGCGCCGCCGACCAGACGTGGTCGAAGTGGCCGTGCGTGAGCAGGACGGCCTCGGGACGCAGGCCGTGCTCGTCGAGCGTCTCCGCCAGTCCGGTGGCGGCGTCCTGGCCGGGATCGATGACGACGCACCCCGCGTCCTTGGCCGGTGCGGCCACGTAGCAGTTCGCGGCGAGCGGACCGGCGGGGAAGGCGGCGATGAGCACGGCGGGGCTGTCCTCGATTCAGTGTCTGCGTGTGCGGATCCCGCGGCCCGCGCGCCGGTGGCGGCGGGCGCGCGTGGAAAAGGGCGGGGAGACGGCGACCCGGCGGCCGCGCCTCTCCCCTGAGGGTACCGAGGACGGGCGGACGGAGCGACCGGGTCTTGGGCCGGTGCGAGGCGCCGCTGCCGGCCGGTGCGGCTCAGCTGGATCTCCCGCGGGTACCGCTTCATCACCATTCGATCACCGCGCGCCACTTGGCCCTTTGCCAAACGGCTCGACGATGCCATATTGGTCGTCGTCATATCGGCCAGCGTTCCTCGACGAGACGTCCGGGACGGGCCGACATCCCGGCGCTGCGACCAGCGCGTTCCGCGCCCCGGTCGGCCCCGCTGAGATGCGATAACAGTAGTCTGACGACGTCGATATCCGACATTGTGTACGGATATTGTGCATATGCATCGTCGTGTCAGTCCCCGTCTCCCGGAGCGCGCAACCGGACGTCGGGACATTCAGGATGTAGGCTGCCGCGACAAACACGACCTGGCGCCGCCGCGTCAGGCACATCACAGCTGGAGGACACGGTGACCACGGACCCCTGGGGCCGCGTAGACGACGACGGCACGGTCTACGTGCGCACGAGCGAGGGCGAACGTGTCGTCGGTTCGTGGCAGGCCGGTGCGCCCGAGGAGGCTCTCGCGTTCTTCCGCCGCAAGTACGACGCCCTGGTGACCGAGGTCGACCTGCTGGAGAACCGGCTCCGCACCACCGACCTCTCGGCGTCTCAGGCTCTGTCCAGCGTGGAGAAGCTGCGCACCGCCGTGCGGGAGGCCCACGCCGTTGGCGACCTCGACGCGCTGGCGCGCAGGCTGGACGTGCTGACCGAGCGCGCGGAGGAGCGCAAGGTCGAGCAGAAGCACGCCCAGGAGGCGGCCCGCAACGAGGCGCGCGACATCAAGGAGCGCATCGTCGCCGAGGCGGAGCGCGTGGCGGCGGAGACCACGCACTGGAAGACCGGCGGCGAACGGATGCGCCAGCTCATCGACGAATGGAAGGCCGCGCCCCGCGCCGACCGCCCGACCGAGCAGGCCTTGTGGAAGCGCATGTCGGCGGCGCGCAACGCCTTCTCCAAGCGCCGCAAGGCCTACTTCGCCGGGCTGGACCAGCAGCGCGAGCAGATCCGCAGCGACAAGGAGCAGATCGTCGCGGAGGCCGAGGCGCTGGCCGACTCGACCGACTGGGGCCCCACGGCGGGGCGCTACCGCGACCTGATGCAGCAGTGGAAGGCCGCCGGCCGTGCCGACCGCGCCAGCGAGGACAAGCTGTGGGCGCGGTTCAAGACCGCCCAGGACAGGTTCTTCCAGGCGCGCAACGCCGTCTTCGCCGAGCGTGACGCCGAGCTGCAAGTCAACGCCGAGGCCAAGGAGAAGATCCTGGAGGAGGCCCGCCAGGAGCTCTCCACGATCTCCGACCCGCGCGAGGCGCGCGCCCGGCTCCGCGCCTTCCAGGAGGCCTGGGAGGAGGCGGGGCCGCTGCCCCGCGACTCCCGCGACCGCCTGGAGGGAGCCTTCCGCAAGATCGAGGAGGGTGTCCGCAAGGCCGAGGAGAAGGAGTGGGACCGCATCAATCCCGAAGCTCGCGCCCGCGCCGAAGCGACCATCTCCCAGCTGCGCGACTCCATCGGTGATCTTGAGGCCAAGCTGGAGAAGGCCCGCGCCGGCGGCAACGAGCGCAAGATCCGCGAGGTCGAGGACGCCCTGACGGCCCGCCGCTCCTGGCTGGCCGAGGCCGAGAAGACCCTGGAGGAGATGAGCTGAGCCGAGAGGCTCCGCGGGCTCCGCACGGCCCGGTTCCGTCCGCGGGACCGGGCCGTGTCATGTCGCGACGCCCGTTGTGATCGCACCGCCCTACCCCCGGGACGGGGGCGGGCGAGAGCGTGGAGCCGCCCCCGAACGCGTGGCCCCTCAGGCGCTCGTGCCCCGCATCTCGGGCGCGGGCACGTTCGCGTTCTCCCGGGAAACCGCCACGGTCAGCACGACGACCGCCTCCTCCAGCGCCTCCAGACTGTGCTCGGCGGAGGGGAGGATCAGCAGGTCACCCGCGCGGCCCTCCCAGAAATCGGTGTCCGCGGTCAGCCGCACCCGGCCGCTGAGGACGTACAGGGTGGCCTCCCCCGGGCCCTCGTGCCCGGAGAGGGAGCTGCCGCGCATCAGCGCGACCAGGGTCTGCCGCAGGATGTGTTCGTGGCCGCCGTAGAACGTCTCGGCGCTGCGTCCGGCCGATGACCGTGCCGCCGTGTCCAGGTGTTTTCGGGCCAGAGCGTCCAGTGAGAACTTCAACATATTCGGCAGTATCGCTGCCCAGGGGCGAGCAGATGCCCGACACGCCGCCGCGGGCCGCGGTTGGTCCCGCGATCGTGCCACCGCGCCGGCCCCGGAACGGAGCCGAATGGGGGCGGGTGTCCGCGGCCGGGGCCGCGGCGTCAGCGCCCGCACGCAGGTTTCAGGGGTTCCCGCGGCGGTTTAGGCGCTCAGTTCTTCATCCGGTAGACGTCGTAGACGCCGTCGACGCCGCGCACAGCGCGCAGCACATGACCGAGGTGGGTGGGGTCGGCCATCTCGAAGGTGAACCGGCTCAGCGCCACCCGGTCGCGGCTGGTCTGCACGGTCGCCGAGAGGATGTTGACGTGCTGGTCGGACAGGACGCGGGTGATGTCCGACAGCAGGCGCGACCGGTCCAGCGCCTCCACCTGCAGGGCCACCAGGAACATGGAGTCCTCGGTGGGCTTCCACTCCACGTGCACCATGCGCTCGGGGTCCAGGGCGCGGGTGTTGACGCAGTCGCGGCGGTGCACCGAGACGCCGTTTCCGCGGGTCACGAACCCGACGATGTCGTCACCCGGGACGGGGGTACAGCACCTCGACAGCCGTACCCACACATCGGAGTCGCCCTCGACGACCACGCCGGGGTTGCCCCCGGGGCGCTGCTTGGGCTTCGAGCGGGTGGGCAGGGAGGACTCGGCGATGTCCTCCTCGGCGCTTTCGATCCCGCCGAGGGAGTCCACCAGCTTCTGCACCACGTTCTGCGCGCCGACGTGGCCCTCGCCGACGGCGGCGTACAGCGCGTCGACGTCGCTGTAGCGCAGGTCCCGGGCCAGGGCGATCAGCGCCTCGCCGCTGAAGAGCCGCTTGATGGGCAGCTCCTGCTTGCGCATCACGCGGGCGATGGCCTCTTTGCCCTGCTCGATCGCTGCCTCGCGGCGCTCTTTGGTGAACCACTGCCGGATCTTGTTGCGCGCCCGCGCGCTCTTCACGAAGTTGAGCCAGTCGCGGCTCGGTCCGGCGTCCGGTGTCTTGGAGGTGAGGACCTCCACCGTTTCGCCGTTGTGCAGCTCGCTTTCGAGTGCGACCAGGCGACCGTTGACGCGGGCGCCCACGGTGCGGTGGCCGACCTCGGTGTGCACCGCGTAGGCGAAGTCGACGGGGGTGGCGCCCTGCGGCAGCGCGATGACGTCGCCCTTGGGGGTGAAGACGAAGACCTCCTGCACCGAGAGGTCGAAGCGCAGCGCGTCGAGGAACTCCCCCGGGTCCTTGGTCTCCTGCTGCCAGTCGATGAGCTGCCGCAGCCAGGCCATGTCCCCGGCGCCCTTGGATTTGGCGCTCTCCTTGCCTCCGCTGCTGCGGTCCTCCTTGTACTTCCAGTGCGCGGCGATACCGTACTCGGCCCGGCGGTGCATCGCGCGGGTGCGGATCTGGAGTTCGACAGGGTTGCCCGAAGGACCGATGACCGTCGTGTGCAGCGACTGGTACATGTTGAACTTCGGCATGGCGATGTAGTCCTTGAACCGGCCGGGGACCGGGTTCCACCGCGCGTGGATGGTGCCCAGTGCCGCGTAGCAGTCGCGGACGCTGTCGACCAGGACCCGCACCGCGACGAGGTCGTAGATCTCGTCGAAGCCGCAGTTGCGGGCGATCATCTTCTGGTAGATGGAGTAGTAGTGCTTGGGGCGGCCGCGCACCGTCGCCTTGATCCTGGCCTCGCGCAGGTCGGCGGAGACGGCCTCGATGACGTCCTGCAGGTAGACGTCGCGCCGGGGGGCGCGCTCGGAGACCAGGCGGGCGATCTCGTCGAAGCGCTTGGGGTAGAGCGTCGCGAACGCCAGGTCCTCAAGCTCCCACTTGATGGTGTTCATTCCGAGCCGGTGGGCCAGTGGGGCGAAGATCTCCAGCGTCTCGCGCGCTTTCTGCTCGCGCTTGCGCTGCGGGAGGTACCGCAGGGTGCGCATGTTGTGCAGTCGGTCGCACAGCTTGATGACCAGGACCTTGATGTCGCGGGACATGGCCACGACCATCTTGCGGACGGTCTCGGCCTGGGTGGCCTCGCCGTACTTGACCTTGTCGAGTTTGGTGACGCCGTCGACGAGTTCGGCGATCTCGTCGCCGAAGTCGGCGCGCAGCTGGTCGAGCGTGTAGGAGGTGTCCTCGACGGTGTCGTGCAGCAGCGCGGCGGCGAGCGTGGGCTCCTGCATACCCAGTTCGGCGAGGATGGTGGCGACGGCGAGGGGGTGGGTGATGTAGGGGTCGCCGCTCTTGCGCTTCTGGTCCCGGTGGTGGTGGGCGGCCACGTCATAGGCGCGCTCCAGCAGCCGCACGTCGACCTTGGGGTGGGTCGCGCGTACGGTCTTGATGAGTGGTTCGAGAACCGGGTTCATGGTCACCCCCCGCTGGGCTCCGAGTCGTGCGAGCCGACGGCGTACTCGCACGGTAGACGACGGACCCGGTGGGCCTGCGGAGGCGGGCCGTCCGGTGGGATCACCATTCGCTTGCGCGGCGGAGCCGTCCGCGGATGCGGGGGTGTCCCCCTCCGGCCGCCCTGCGGCCGGAGCCGTATGGTTTTCCGGGTCCTGGTGCGCGGTGGGCGCCGCGGATTCCGCGGCGCCCACCGGACACTGTGATCTTCGCGACCGTTCTTCTTGGGGAGATACCGAGGCCGCGGGGCGTAGCGCTGGTGTCGGCGAGTCGTGGCTCTTGGGCGCCGTCTCGGCCGAAAGTACCTCACGTGGCATGGACATCCCTCCCGCGGCTTGGCCCGGAGCCCGAGAAGGGAATGGTCGTCGCCTTCGCGGCCCGCCGGGTTGACGTCTGCGTCGTGAACGATCGGCTCACCAGTACCAACGCGCCATCGCAGCTCGGTTATGCCCGATAGTCTAATGCCCGTTTTAGGGGCGTCTCCGCACGTCGGAGGGGTGAGGCTCGGGCAACCGGGACGCCGGGGCCGGGCATGAGGGCTCAGACCACGGTGAGAGCGTGGACATCCACGTCGGTCAGCTGATCGCGGCCCTGGAGGAAGGCGAGTTCCATCAGGACCGAGAGTCCCACGACGGTACCACCCGCTCTGCGAACCAACTCCACCGCGGCCCGAGCTGTGCCACCTGTGGCCAGCACGTCATCGACGATGAGCACGCGGCTACCCGGAGTGATCGCGTCGGCGTGCAGTTCGACCGTCGCGGTGCCGTATTCCAGATCATAGGATTCCCGCAGCGTTCGCGCGGGCAGTTTCCCCGCTTTCCGGACCGGAACGAACCCGGCGTCGAGCTCCAGCGCGATCGGTGCGCCCAGGATGAACCCGCGGGCCTCCAGGCCGACGACCGCGTCGACGGCGTCCGTTCCGTAGTACGCGGCCACGGCGGACACCACGGCCCGCAGCGCCTCGGGGGTGCCCAGCAGCGGGGTGATGTCCTTGAACGTGATGCCCGGCTTGGGGAAGTCGGGGATATCGCGGATGCCCGCCGCGATGAGGTCGCTTAGGTCGGCGCGGTCGGTCAGCTGTTCGGCCATGATCGGGGGTCGTCTCGCCTTCTAGACGGAGGTTGTGTGGGAAAACGCTGGTCAGATCTGGTTCGTGGGGAGGGAGGCGGGAGGTGACCGGACGGGGGCCACCGCGTGGGTCCGCAACATCACGCACCGGCCCCGCTCCGCGGGGCCGGTGCGGTCGCCGGCCGGCGCGCCGGTCGGTGATGGTCTCAGCCGCGGCGGCGCACCGACGCGCCGCATCCAGCGGTTGGGCGGTCAGCTCTTGGAGTCGTCGGATCCGCCGGGGAAGTCGGGGCGGTCTTCGACGGGGGTGTCGTCCTGCGTCCCCTGCCCGGGGGTGACGACATCACCGATGCCGACCTTGAGCAACCGGATCCGGGCGCCGGGAGAGATCTCCAGTTCGACCTCGTTCTCCCGCACCTCGACCACGGTGCCGTAGAACCCGGCCTTGGTCAGCACCTCCACGCCCGGCCGCAGCGTGCTTTGCATCCGGCTCTCCTGCTGGCGCCGCTTCTGCTGGGGGCGCAGGATCAGCAGCCAGAAGACGACCGCGATGAGCAGGAACGGGAGGATCATCCCTAGGATGCTGCCGCCGTCCTGCTGGGCGGCCGCTGCGAGAATGTCATGGCCCTGCACGGGGTGTCCTTCCTTACGTCTTTCCTCGTGGCCACCGCCACGCGGGCGTGGGACGCGAACGTCGCCGCCCCTCGTCAACGGGTAACGCGGGGCGCATGTTCCCGATCGCCCGCGCTCGCCGCTTCCTACGGCGCTCCCGGCCGCGAGGTGTGGGCCGACCTCGCTCCGGTGAGGTCCGCCACTTCAGCCTACGTGCTTCCCGCCCGGCGAACACCAGGAGGTCAGGAAGGGTCCGGGGGCTCCACGGGCGCGGTGTCCGCGATCCCGGCACCGAACGCGGCGTCGGGCGGCGGGGTGAGCCCCATGTGCGCCCACGCCTCGGGGGTGGCCACGCGACCGCGCGGGGTGCGGGCGATCAGGCCCGAGCGCACCAGGAACGGCTCGGCCACGACCTCCACGGTCTCGGGCTCCTCCCCCACCGACACCGCGAGGGTGGACAGCCCGACGGGTCCACCGCGGAACCGGCGCAGCAGAGCGTCGAGCACGGCGCGGTCCAGCCGGTCCAATCCCTGGCCGTCGACCTCGTAGAGGGTGAGAGCGGCGCGGGCGGTGTCGAGGGTGAGGTGCCCGTCGCCGTGCACCTCGGCGTAGTCGCGCACGCGGCGCAGCAGCCGGTTGGCGATGCGCGGCGTGCCGCGGGAGCGCCCGGCGATCTCGACGGCGGCGTCGTCTTCGAGGTCCACGCCGAGCAGCCCGGCCGAGCGGCGCAGGATGTGTTCGAGCTCGTCGGCCCGGTAGAAGTCCATCTGCGCGGTGAACCCGAAGCGGTCGCGCAGCGGGGCGGGCAGCAGCCCGGCCCGGGTGGTCGCTCCCACGAGGGTGAACGGCGCGATGTCGATCGGGATCGCGGTCGCCCCGGGCCCCTTGCCGACGACGACGTCGACGCGGAAGTCCTCCATGGCGACGTACAGCATCTCCTCGGCGGGTCGCGCCATGCGGTGGATCTCGTCGAGGAAGAGCACCTCGCCCTCCTGCAGGGTGGACAGCACCGCCGCGAGGTCGCCGGAGCGCTCGATGGCGGGGCCGGAGGTGATCCGCAGCGGGGCGCCGAGCTCGGAGGCGATGATCATGGCGAGCGTGGTCTTGCCGAGGCCCGGCCCGCCCGACATCAGGATGTGGTCGGGAGCCCGGCCGCGCCGCTGCGCGCCGCGCAGCACCAGGGACAGCTGCTCGCGGACGCGTTCCTGGCCGACGAAGTCCTCCAACCGCTTGGGCCGCAGGGCGCCCTCGACGGCCCGGTCGTCCAGGTCGGCGTCGGGTGAGACCATCTCACGTTCGTGCTCGGTCATGGCGGAGGCGGTTTCCTTTCTCCGGGCTCCAGCTCGCGGTGGTCAGGGGGTCGGGGTGGCGCGGCCCCCAGCGGCCGCCGCGCGGGCGGTGGGTCAGGCCCGGCTGAGGCTGCGCAGGGCGCTGCGTAGAAGGACGGCGACGTCGGGGTGCTCGTCGGCTTCAGGGGCGACGGTGTCGGCCGCGGCCTCGGCGTCTTTGGCCGACCAGCCGAGGTTGACCAGCCCGGAGACCACCTGGGGGCGCCACGATGCGGTCGGGCCGGGGCCGGGAGCGGGCGCGCCGTCGGGCGCGACCGGGACGGCCGACGGTGCGCCGAGCTTGTCCCGCAGCTCCAGAACGATGCGCTGGGCGCCCTTCTTGCCGATGCCCGGCACGCGGGTGAGCGCTGCGGTGTCCTCGGCGGTCACGGCCTGGCGCAGGGTGTCGGGGGTGTGCACGGCGAGCATGGCCATCGCGAGGCGCGGTCCGACGCCGCTGGCGGTCTGGACGCGCTCGAACACGTCGCGCTCGTCGTCGTCGGCGAAGCCGTAGAGGGTCAGGGAGTCCTCGCGGACCACGAGGGAGGTGGCGACCGTCGCGCTTTCCCCCACCCGGAGCGTGGACAGGGTGGCGGGGGTGCAGTGCACGGTCATGCCGACGCCGCCCACCTCGATGACGGCGGTTTCGATGCTCCGGGCCGCCACGCGGCCGCTGAGGAACGCGATCACGGCTTCCCTCTTCCTCGCTCGTTCCTGCTGTGGTGGGTGTGGTTGGTGCGGGAGGTGGGTGGGGTTTCCCGCCCGCCATCATCCCCGGAGACGCCGCGCCATCTCGACCTTGCGGGCGAATTCCTGCTGGGCCTTGGCCACCCGTTCCTGGGCGCCGCCCCGCCAGATGTGGCAGATGGCCAGCGCGACCGCGTCGGCGGCGTCGGCGGGCTTGGGCGCGGTGCCGAGGTCGAGCAGGCGCGCCACCATGTGCTGCACCTGGGCTTTCTCGGCGCGGCCGCTGCCGGTGACCGCGGCCTTGACCTCGCTGGGTGTGTGCAGGACGACGGGAAGGCCGCGGCGGGCGGCGCAGGTGATGGCGACGGCGCTCGCCTGGGCGGTGCCCATCACCGTGCTGACGTTGTGCTGGGCGAAGACGCGCTCGACCGCGACGGCGTCGGGGCGGTGCTCGGTCAGCCACGTCTCCATACCCTCCTCGATTCCGAGGAGCCGGTCGGGCAGGTCGGTGTCGGCTGCGGTGCGGACGACGCCCGCGGCGACGAAGCGCAGCGGCCGCCCGATCGCGCCGTCGACGACGCCGACGCCGCACCGGGTGAGCCCAGGGTCGACTCCCAGAACCCGCACGCGGAATCCTCCGTTGTCCTCGAAGGGGGTGGTGGCCCTGGACGCAAGGCGCACGCTGTCTCGAAAGAAAAGGGGCGCGACGGGCATCGAACGCCCGTTCGCGGGCTCCGAGCCTACCGCCACGCGGGGACAGCGGGGATCCCGACATGCGCGGGGCGGCCGCCCCGCGCATGCCCGGAGCGGACCGTCCGCCGAGCGGTCCGCGGCGGACGCGTCCGCGCCCTAGCTTGTTGTTTAACCTCAGCCCGTGGCTCGAACACCGTTCCGGCCACGGGTTTCCTCGTTCCCCAGACAACAGAGCGGCCTTGGGACGATCATGTGCGCTGTCGAGACGCCAACGATCAAACCC
>NZ_BAAAPC010000032.1:0-49014 GCF_039530945.1 Nocardiopsis rhodophaea | reverse complement strand
GGGCTCGATCAGGGCCCACTGCTCGTCGGTGAGATCGCCTCGCGCCATGACTGACGATCTATCAAGGCCGGGCCCCGACGCGCAGGCGATCTACCGAACTGGTGGTCCGAACTCCAGACAGGGCCTAGGTGCCTACGGCGACGACCACATGGACCGGCCCGAACTCGTGTCCATCGCCCGCCGCCGCGTCTACGAGCGGATCGGCGTCCAGTTCACCCCCGCGACCACGGTGCTCGTCGGCGACAACGCCAACGACATCCGGGCCGCCCAGGAGGGTGGCGCCCGCATCGTCGCGGTCGCCACGGGCGACACCGACGCCGCCACCCTGCGATCGCTCGGCGCCGACACTGTTCTCGACGACCTCTCCGACACTGAGGCCGTGCTGGACGCCCTGCTCGGCTGAGCGCGGGGAGCGGCTGGGCAGAGAAGCGGCGCCGGAGGCTCCCCCCGAAGACCTCCGACGCCGCGGTCACCGGCGGACCCGACGTGGCGCGATCCGCGGACGCGCTCATGCCGTGTGTCCGTATCCGCCTGGCTGTCTCCTTTGTGTGCCTGTGTTCCCGCTCTTTCGGTGCGGTAGCGCCCGCCTTAGGTGGCGGCCGTGCGTTCCGCGCGGTCAGCCTGCCCCGGCGACGACGTCCTCGACGGTGACGTGCACGATCCTGCCCATCGCCAGCGGGCGGACCTGCTCCCGGATCTCGGCCGCGATCTGCGGCGGCGGGCGCCCGTAGCGCACGACCACGCCGACCTCGACACTGTTCGGGCGCACCGCGACGCCGATGATCCGCCCCTCGGGGCCGGGCGTGACCGTGGTACGGAACGCGCCGGCCGACAGGTCGACGACGTCGGGGAGGCTCCGGGCCGTGGCCGCGATCCGCTGAGCGATCGCCGCAACGTCGTGCTGCGCCTCGCCCTCCATGGCATCCTCACCCGCGATCGGCCCATCGAACCTCCACATCACTCATGGTAACTGGAGAATCACTAGAAGTAGAGAATCTTGGGTGTGATCGATGAGAATACTCCGCGACCGCCGAAGATCACGGTGATTCCCTGAGAAAAGCTGCCCGACGAGACCGAATCCCCGCGCTCATTGGCAGCCGGAATCTGAGCAGTCGGCCGTGGCGGGTGCGGGGTGGCCCGAACCGAACGCGCCTAGCGGAACACCACCGTCTTACCGCCGTTGAGCAGCACACGCCGCTGGGCGTGCCAGTTGACCGCTCGGGCCAGCGCCAGCGACTCCAGGTCGCGGCCGATGGCGGTCATCTGCTCCGGCGTGTGGGTGTGGTCGACCCGCGAGACCTCCTGCTCGATGATCGGGCCCTCGTCCAGATCGGCCGTCACGTAGTGCGCGGTCGCGCCGATCAGCTTCACGCCGCGGGCCTGCGCCTGGTGGTAGGGGCGGGCGCCCTTGAAGCTCGGCAGGAAGGAGTGGTGGATGTTGATGATCTTCCCCGGCAACTTCTCGCACAGGTCCTCGGAGAGCACCTGCATGTAGCGGGCCAGCACCACCAGATCGACGTTGTAGGAGCTGACCAGCTCCAGTAGCCGCGCCTCCTGCTCGGCCTTGGTTTCACGACGCACCGGCAGGTGGTGGAAGTCCAGGTCATAGGAGCGTGCCAGGAACTCCAGGTCGGGGTGGTTGGAGACCACGGCCGCGATATCGATGTCGAGCAGTCCGCTGCGCTGCCGGTAGAGCAGATCGTTCAGGCAGTGCCCGAACTTCGAGACCATCACCAGCATGCGCGGGCGCACCGCGCACCGCCACAACTCCCACTCCATGTCGAAATCCCCGGCCAGCGCCGCGACGTCACCGCGCAGCACGTCCTCGGCCACGACCTCGCCCCCGGCCATGGGCTCGGCGACGAACTGCACGCGCAGGAAGAACCGCCCGGTGTAGTGGTCACCGTACTGCTGGCTTTCGGTGATGTTGCACCCGTGCCCGTTGAGGAGGTTCGCTACCCCGGCGACGATGCCCCGGCTGTCGGGACAGGACAGCGTCAGTACGTACTCGCGATCACTCATGGGTCGCAACTCTCCCGGGCTACATCGTTCTGCTGGCAGGGGACGATCTTCCAGGTTATCCGCCCCACGGAACCGCCCGCTGGCGAATACGGCGACCCGCACGTGACAACCATCGCGTAATACATGAATATCTCTCATAATTTGTGGCATGCCTCACCGCACAAGCAGAACCCGCGACATCTACGACACCGCTACCGCACACCTGGAGCCGCCCTTCGCCGCCGTCGACCTCACCGCGTTCCGCGCGAACGCCGCCGGTCTCGCCGCACGCACCAACGGCGTCCCCATCCGCCTGGCCAGCAAGTCGATCCGCTGCCGCCACCTCATGCGGGAGGCCCTCGCCCTCCCCGGATACGCCGGAGTCCTGGCCTTCACGCTCCCCGAAGCGATCTGGCTGGCCACCACCGGCGCCTCCGACGACACGGAAGGCGCTCAGGACGTCGAGGCCCCACTGACCGACGACATCCTCGTCGCCTACCCCACCGTCGACACCCACGCCATCGCCCGGCTGGCCGCCGACCCGCGCGCCGCCAGCTCCATCACGCTCATGGTCGACGACGTCGCCCACCTTGACCTCATCACCCAGGCGGCCCCGGACCCCGCCCACCCCATCAAGGTCTGCATCGACGTCGACACCAGCTGGCAGCCCCTCGGCCCGCGCCTGCGCATCGGCGCCCACCGCTCACCCATCCGCACCCCCGCCCAGGCCGCCGCGCTCGCCCACGCTGTCACTCGCCGCCCCAACCTCCTGCTCGATGGCGTCATGGCCTACGAGGCCCAGATCGCCGGCGTCGCCGACACCCAGCCCGGCAACCCCCTCTACGGGCGCGCCATGCGCTGGATCCAGCACCAGTCGCGGATCGAACTCGCTCGCAGGCGCGCCGCCATCGTCGGTGCCGTCCGCGACGTCGCCGACATCCGCTTCGTCAACGGGGGAGGCACCGGCAGCGCCCACCTGACCAGCCGCGAACGCGCCGTCACCGAGATAGGCGCCGGGTCCGGGCTCTTCCAGCCGGCCCTCTTCGACCGCTTCAGCGGCGTCACCGGCCGCCCCGCGGCCTTCTTCGCCCTCCCGATCGTGCGCCGCCCCGGCCGCGGCTACGCGACCGCCCTCGGCGGGGGCTACGTCGCTTCCGGCCCCGCCACCGCCGCGGCGCTCCCCCAGCCCTACCTTCCCGAAGGGCTCGCCTACAGCCCCAACGAGGGCCCGGGAGAAACCCAGACGCCGCTGCGCGGAGCCGCCGCCGACCGGCTCTCCATAGGCGACCGCGTCTGGATGCGCCACGCGAAGTCCGGGGAGCTGTGCGAACGCTTCGCCGAGCTGCACCTCATCGAGACCGATCCCGCCGACGGGTCCGGTACCGCGGCGGCCGGCGCCTCTCGCGTCGTCGGGACCGTCCCCACCTACCGAGGTGAGGGACGCACCTTCCTGTGACCTCGGTCCGCGCCTGTGGCCGCGAGCCGAGACCCGTCACAAACGCGGCGGGGGCGCGGGCTTTCCAGCCCGCGCCCCCGCCGTGAACATCGATACCGGTCCGGTTCTGCCCGGCCCGACCGCGGCGCTGTGTCCTCTCGCTGAGAGCCGCCGCGCTACCGCTTGCGCTTGCGCCGCCACATCGCGATCGCACCGACGGTGACCACCACGCCGACACCGACCCCGAGCAGCACCACCTCGGGCGGCAGCTGGCCACGCGTGGTGTAGGTCGACACCACCTCGTCGTCGCCCTTGAGTCGGATGCTGCCCTCGGGCGGCTCCTCCACATGGCTCTCGACCCGGACCGCGCCGCCCCCGGCCACCAGCGCACGTGCCTCTTCGGCCAGGTACGTGCCGGTCCGGCGCACCTGGTCCCAGCTCCGGCGCGCCACGTTTCGGGGGTTCGTCCGGTCCGAGATCTCATCGATCGCCCACGCCAACCGCTGCTGTGTGCGCTCGATCTCCGCCTGCACACTGGCAGGGTCCCGGCGCGCCCCCGCGGGGTCGCGATCCTCCATACAGCCGCTTCCTTCCGCTACCGCAGGGTCGTCTGAGTTGATTCCGCGGGCGCAGCTGACTCTGTCCCGTCGACCACGTCATCAGACGAGCGCGTGAAACCCAACGCGCCTTCGATTCCGTCCACGACACGGAAGAAGTCCCGCGTGGACAACCACAGTTTATAGACGATCGCGATCTCGAAGGCGAGTAGCAAAACGCCCATGACGACGGTAATCCACCCGATTGCCGCACTCGACACCACCCCGACGAGTGGGGCGATCACGAACACCGCCATCTGGAACTCGATGCCGCTGACCAGGTGCGTTCGGATCCGCCGCGCTCGCAGGTGATCCCAGGCCCGCTGGTACCACGGGAACCGGCTGCGGAACTCCTGGTGCAGGTCGACCTTGGGCAGCGACACATCCGGCTGCTTGCCGCTGGCACGGGCGCAGCGCGCCTCGTTCTCCGTCTGCGTGCGCAGGATCTGCTCCAGGACCGAGATCCCGTGCCGCAACACCGCCTGCTCCCCCTGGTCGCTCATGGGGCGGCCCTGGCCCGCCGCCTCCTCCGGCTCCAGCATGGACAGCGTCGCTCGCGCGCGCTCCAGCGCCCCGGCGATGTGCGACCGCATCTCGCGGCGCACCTTGTAGACCTGCAGCGCGTTCAGATAGCGCAGCATGTCCAGGAAGACCACGGCCAGCGCGAGCCAGACGAACACCACGTGCCCGGTCAGCACGTACTGGCCCCCCATGAGCGCGATCGCGGCGATCAGCACCCGGAACCGGTCGAACACGTAGTCCATCCACGAGCCGAACAGCGACTCCCGGTCCGTCAGCCGCGCCAGCTTGCCGTCCGTGCAGTCGAGGAGAAAGCACAGGTAGTACAGGACCGCCCCGACGACGAGGTACTTCCACGTGCCGATCGCGAAGCACGCGGCGGCCCCCAGCCCCAGGAAAAGGGCGGCCACGGTGACCTGGTTCGGCGTGACCGACGTGCGGTTGGCGATCACCCTGACCAGGCGGATCGCCGCCGGATCGACCAGCCCCACGGTCCACCACGAGTCACGCTCCCGACACGTGCGTTCCCGGACGTCGTCCAGAGTGAAATCAGCCATCGTTGCCTGAACTCCCAAACGCGAGGCGGACGTGCTCCGGACCTGCGGCATCGACTGCAGCGCCGGAGACTATGGGGGATGTAGCGCCTGAGTCTAAGTACAGGACGCCGCCCTGGTGGGGGTGCGCCGGATACACGAGTTCGGACAACAATAGGCCATCGCCGACCAGGATCAACCCATTGCGGATCAACCGAGTGCGGATCGCAACCGAAGCGCGTCCCTGACACCCCCACATGGGACGAATCCGGAAGCCGCCCCTCCACCCGCCCCCGGGCGTGCCGCACCCACCGCACTTCCCCGCGGGACCGGGGCCGGTGCCGCTCCCCTCCAACAACGGGCGGCGCGGACGACAGCACCCGTGAATAGGCTGATCACGACAGCAGCCACCGTGACACAAGGAGAACTGTGAGCGACTCAACCGTCCGCCTGCAGCCCGGCGACGACGCACCCGACTTCACCCTCAGCGACGCGGACGGCAACCCCGTCACCCTCAGCGAACTGCTGAAGTCCACGGGCAAGCGGGTCGTGCTGTACTTCTACCCGGCGGCCATGACGCCCGGCTGCACCACCCAGGCCTGCGACTTCCGCGACAACTTCCGCGACTTCGACGCCGCCGGGCTCACCGTGCTCGGTATCTCCCCCGACACCACGGACAAGCTCGCCGCGTTCCGCGACAAGGAGGGCCTGACCTTCCCCCTCCTCAGCGACCCGGACAAGGACGTCCTGCGCGCCTACGGCGCGTTCGGTGAGAAGAAGAACTACGGCAAAATCGTCCAGGGCGTCATCCGCTCCACCCTGGTCATCGACCCCGACGGCAAGGTCGAGAAGGCCTTCTACAACGTGAAGGCAACCGGCCACGTCGACCGCATCAAGCGCGAGCTGGGAATCTAGCTCCTGCCCGGACCGGTAGAGGACGGGTCGCCCCGGAACGCCCTGGGCGGCCGCTCCTCTCTGCCCGCGTGTTCGGGGCGACCGAGAACACATCAGTGTCTCCGACGGAGTCGGCGGCAGCGTCGGCCACCGCCACTGGCGCCCGCCGAGGTCCCGGCCCGCCTCAGGCCGGGGGCACACGAGCGCTCATCAGTCCTCTCGACGGTGACCGGCATGACCACGAACGGGCCAACTTGCGGTTCCTGTGTCCGAACTGCCATTCTCAGACCGACGACTCCTTCGGCCGCTCGGCGGACACGACGAGGGCGGGGTCGCCTATGGGGCCGTAGCCCAACGGTTAGAGGCAACTGTTTTAGGGGCAGTCCAGTGCGGGTTCGAATCCCGCCGGCCCTACACGAACGAGAGGCGCGGGACACGATGTCCCGCGCCTCTCGCGTTTGGTCGGATGGTCGGGCGCTACCTCGACACCAGCATCCACACCACGAAGGCGACCAGGACGAGCACGCCGAGGATGACGGCCGCCGCCACCGGCAGGATGTTGCTGGTGCGGTGCTTACCCGAGCTGGTCAGGCCCAGCGTGTCGGTGGATTCGCGGATTGAGGTGAGCATGTGGCTCACCGACTCGGGCCGGTGCCGCTGCAGGCGCTCCTGCAGGTGGGACATCCCCTCCGACATCGACTCGTGCAGCGTGTCGCGCAGCGCCTGCGCACCCTGGATGAAGTGGTCGCGGGCCGACTCGTTCTGGTCGTTCTCCGACTGGGCCGGGATGACCGGCTGCGCTCCCGTCTCGGCCGTGTTCTTGGCGGTCTCCGGACTGGTCTCCGGCGCCCACGGGGCCAGGGCCGCGATGCGCAGCATCTTGGTGGCGTTCTCGTGGGTCAGCCGGTCGGCGGGCTTGACGTGCAGCAGCCCGGCCAGCACCGGTGCAAGCGGGCCGGCGTTGGTCGCCGCGGGCGGCTCCTCCAGCTCCACGCCCTTCAGGATGCGGATGTAGCCCTTGCGGTCGTAGGGCGGGTGCCCCTCGACCGCCGCGTAGAGCGTGGCGCCCAGCGACCACAGGTCCGACTCCGGCCCCACCGGCCCCGCCTTCGCGCGCTCCGGCGGGATGTAGGAGGGGGAGCCGATGATCCGGCCGGAGCTGCTCAGCGCGGACTCACCCGTCCACGCCGCCAGGCCGAAGTCGGTGAGCACGACGCGCCCGCTCTCGCTGATCATCACGTTGTCGGGCTTGACGTCGCGGTGCACGATGCCCTCATCGTGCGCGACCTTCAACGCCTCGATCAGCTGCAGGCCGATCTCGGCCACGCGCTGGTAGGGCAGCGGACCGACCAGCCTGATGATGCCGTCCAGGGTGCGGGCGTTGATGAACTCCATGACGATCCACGGGCGATCGTCCTCGTCCACGACGTCGAGCACGGTGACGACGCCCGGGTGGGTCAGGCGTGCGGCCACCCGGGCCTCGCGCGTCGTGCGCTGCAGCAGCGATTCACGTTCCGCGGAGCTCAGGTCCGTGGGCAGCCGCAGCTCCTTGACGGCGACCTCACGGCCGAGAACCAGGTCGGTAGCGCGCCAGACGGTTCCGACACCGCCGCGGGCGACCTCTTCCAGGAGCTGGTACCGCCCCTTGAGGACACGCTCATGACGGCGGGCCTCAAGCGTGCTCGGGCGCGCGGACTCCAGCGGCTGGTCCTGCCGCTCTGCTTCGGGCTTCTCTATGGAGGACACGGCTAGTCGCGAGTCTGATCACGGGCCACGTCGGCCTCCTGCGGGCTCTTCCGGTCGCGGTCGCGTCGGTAACTGGTCGGATCACTCGTTATATCAGCTGTGAGCGGCGTCCAAGCTGGTAGTTGCAAGATCCGGCTCACATGGGTTCGGTATCGTTATCTCGCCCAAAAGCCCCTTATGCGAACACTTACCGCTCTTTTACTTGATCTTGCCCATAGCGGATATCTCAAACGGAGCGGGACCCGTCAGCTCCGCTCAGGTCCACAGTGTCTCGGGGTCGCGCACCTCGACCGGCCCGAACCCGGTCTCGCGCAGCGGCCCCTCCAACTGCCCGGCGTCACCCACCACGACCGCGACGAGCTCATCCGGATGCAGGTAGTCGACGGCGGCCTGACGCAGATCCTCGGCAGTGACCCGCTCGAACCCGGCGCGCAACCGGTCGATGTGGTCCTCGGGAAGGTCGTGCACCACCATCTCCACCATGGCGTAGGCGAGGCTGCGCGCGGTGGAGTAGGTCACCGGTAGCCCGACGGTGTTCGACTCCCGCACGGCCGACAGCTCGGTTTCGGTGACGCCACCCGTCCGCAGCTTGTCGATCTCCTCCAGCGACGCCGTGATCGAGTGGGCGGTGGTGGGCGCCTCGACCTGGGTGCTGATGCAGAACACCCCGCTGTCGCGGCGCAGGTCGAACCGGCAGCCGACGCCGTAGGTGTAGCCGAGCTCCTCGCGCAGCTTCATGTTCAGCCGTGAGGTGAACATCCCGCCCAGGACGTCGCTCATTCCCTCGGCCCGGGGCAGGTCGATCTCGGAGCGGGACGGCGCGTGGTGCGCCATGAAGATCGCCGACTGCACGGAGTCGGGACGGTCCAACAGCAGGATCCGCGGCAGCTCTCCGCCGGCACGCTCCGGCGCGGTGACCGGTCCCGCCGACGCCGGGGCCGCGTCGCCGAAGACCGTACGGCCCAGCGCCTCCAGGTCGACATCGGCCAGGTCACCCACGACGACCAGAGTCCCGGCGACACCGGCGATGGAGGAGGAGTGGAACTCCGTGACGATCTCAGGGGTGACGTCGGCGAGGCGCACCGGACCGCCGTTGAGCGGGGTGGCGTACCGGCCGCTGAACAGCTGTCCGCCGACGGCGCGGCTGGCCAGGGTCGAGGGCTGGGAGGCGTCCAGCCAGAACCGCTCCAGCAGCTGCTCGCGGCGGCGCAGGACATCGTCGGTGCGCAGCGCGGGGGTGCGCACCGCCTCGGCGAACAGCGCGGTGGCGTCTTTGATCCGGTTGACCGGGGCGTCCACGCCGGTGACGAAGGCGTCCCAGCTCACCCGCGACACCCATTCGGCGCCGTGCCGCTCCAGCGCGGGGGCCAGGGAGCTGTTGCCGTGGATGCCGTCTTCGAGCACCTCACCGGTGAGGGTGGCCACGCCCATCCGGTCGAGGGGTTCCGCGGCGCCACCCGCCGGCTGGACGAGGCGAATCGCGGCGAAAGACTGGCCGGGCACGTCGATGGCGATGACACTTCCCCCGCCGACCTGGAGTCGCTGCGGCTTGGGGAAGGTGTAGGGCTGGGCGGCGCCGAGCTCGGGACGGGTCTTCAGCATGAGAGGAAACGACTCTTTTCTTCGGCTTTGAGCACGCTGACCGGGACGGACATGGATGGCTGCGGATGGGCCGCCCACGGGCCGGGCGACCGGAGGCGGATCAGGCGCCGGCGGACGCGCCCGCGGCTGCCGTGGCTTCCGGGGCCTCCTCGGGGTCGAAGCGCACGGTGAGCCGGTTCTCCGGAGCGAGGAGGCGCTTGGCGGCGGCGACGACCTCGTCAGCGCTGATGTCGGTCCAGCGCTGCGGCCAGGTGTAGGCGAGTTCGGGCTCGTCGAAGAGCATGGTGCAGCTGCCGACAGCGTCGGCGAGGCCGCTGGGGTGGGCCACGGTCTGCAGGTGGTCGCGCTCCAACACGGCGCGGGCGCGCTCCAGCTCCTCCTCGGTGATGCCTTCCTCGGTCATCAGGACGATCTCTTCGAGGATCGCCTCCTCCAGCGTGTCGCCGCTGACGCCCTCGCGCGCGATCATGTTCACCAGCATGAGGCTGGGCGTGTAGCGGAACGGGAGGAGGTCCGCGGCGCTGCCGCCGTCGTCGGCGGCCAGGCCGCGCTCGACGACGAGCCGCCGGTAGAGGCGGCTGCCCTGGCCCTGGCCGAGGACGGCCGAGGCGAGGTGCATCACGTCGAAGTCGCGCTCGCCGTAGGCGGGGACGCGGAAGCCGAGGAAGACCGCGGGGGCCGGGACGGTCTCGACGACCCGGTCGCGGACAGGGCCGCCGATCGGGCCCTCAAGGGCGGCGTCGGGCGCCTCGGCCACGGTCTCGCGAGCGGGGATACTCCCGAAGTAGCGCTTGACGCGCTCGTGAACGTCCTCGGGGTCGAGGCTGCTCACGACGGTGAGGACGAGGTTGTCCGGGCCGTAGTGGCGCTTGTGGAAGGAGAGGACGTAGTCGAGGTCGGCGGCGTCGAGGTCCTCCATGGACCCGATGGTCGCGTGGTGGTAGGGGTGGCCCTCGGGGTAGCCCAGCCGCAGGATGCGCTCCAGGGCGGTGCCGTAGGGAACGTTGTCGTAGCGCTGGCGGCGCTCGTTCTTGACGACGTCGCGCTGGTTGTCGAGGACCTCCTGGGTCATACCGTCCCGCAGCGTGGCCAGGCGGTCGGCCTCCAGCCACAGGACGAGGTCCAGCGCGTGCTCGGGCACGGTCTCGTAGTAGTTGGTGCGGTCGGTGGAGGTCGAGGCGTTGATGTCGCCGCCGAGCCGCTCCACGGCGTCGAAGTGCTCGCTCTTCTTGACGTTGCCGCTGCCCTGGAACATGAGGTGTTCGAAGAGGTGGGCGAAGCCGGTCCGGCCGGGGACCTCGTGCCGGGATCCGACGCCGTACCAGAGATTGACCGCGGCCACCTGGCCGGTCGCCGCCGGGGCGGTCACCAGGCGCAGCCCGTTGTCCAGTGTGAAGCGACCGATCTGTCCCGCCGTACCGTTGGTCGTCACCAGTTCATGCACCCCTTGCCGCGCCGATCGTGCTATTCGTCTGCCCACCGAGCCTATGTCCTCAGCGCGCCTCATGCGCACGCATACACGAGAGAAAAGTGGTGCGGGGCCGGGCTTTTGCCGCCGCCCACTGGCGCCGTGGACGCGGGCGCAGGGGCGTGCAGGCGGGGCGATCAGCGCACCCGCCGCAGCACGCGGAGTGATCCCACGGCGCGCTCTTCGGTGAAGTCACCGGAGTCCAGCGCCCGCCGGTAGATGTTGTAGGGCGGACGCCCGCCATCGGCGGGGTCGGGGAAGACGTCGTGGATGACGAGGGCGCCGCCGACGACGACGTGCGGGCTCCACCCCGCGTAGTCGGCCTGTGCGGCCTCTTCGGTGTGGCCCCCGTCGATGAAGACCATGCCCAGTGGCGTGTTCCACAGTCGGGCGACGTCGGCGGAGCGGCCGACGACGGCGATGACGCGGTCCTCTAGCCCCGCAGCGGCGATGGTGCGGCGGAAGTCGCGCAGCGTGTCGAGCCGACCGGTAGCCGGGTCGACCATGTCCGGGTCGTGGTACTCCCAGCCCACCTGGTGTTCCTCGGAGCCGTGGTGGTGGTCGACGGTGATGACGGTGCCGTCGGCCCGGCGGGCGGCCGCGCCGAGGAACACGGTGGACTTGCCGCAGTAGGTGCCGATCTCCAGGACGGGTCCCAGCGGTGCGTAGGCCAGCGCGGTCTCGTACAGGGCCGTGCCCTCGTCGGAGGGCATGAAGCCCTTCGCCTGCTCGGCCACGCGCAGCAGGTCAGCGGGCATCGTCGTGGTCACGGTGGCCTTTCTTTCGGTGATCGGCGTTCTCGGCGGGCGGCCGTTCCGGGTCGGGGCCGGACGCAGTCCCGCCGAGCACGTTAGTCGCAGCGCGACGTGCCGCGAGGCCCGGCCCCTTCCGTTGATCTCGGCGATATCGACCGAATGGCCGCCGTGATTCGGTCGATATCGCCGAGATCAACGGAGAGGACAGGGTTACCCGGCGAAGGCGCGGGTGAGCCGGTCGACGGCCTCGTCGAGGACCTCGTCGCGCTTGCAGAAGGCGAAGCGGACGAGGTGCCGCCCGGCGTCCTGGTCGTCGTAGAGGACCTGGGCGGGGACCGCCGCCACACCGGCGGTGCGGGGCAGGGACCGGGCCAGGGCGATGCCGTCGTCGTACCCGAGGGGGCGGATATCAGCCATGACGAAGTAGGTGCCCTGGGTGCGCTGCACGTCGAACCCGGCGCGGCGCAACCCGTCGGCGAGCCGGTCGCGTTTGGCCTGGAGCGCGTCGCGCTGGGCGCGGATCCAGTCGGCCTCTCCGCTGAGCGCGTCGGCGATGGCGAGCTGGAGGGCGCCGTTGGCGGTGAAGGTGAGGAACTGGTTGACGGTACGCGCCGCGCGGACGAGCGCGGCGGGGCCCATCACCCACCCGGTCTTCCAGGCCGTGACGGAGAACGTCTTGCCCGCCGAGGAGACCGACAGGGTGCGCTCGCGCATGTTGGGCAGGGACGCGGGCGGCACGTGCTCGGCGCCGTCGTAGGTGAGGTGCTCGTAGACCTCGTCGGTGAGCACGATGACATCGTGTTCGGCGCACAGGTCGGCGATGACGCCCAGCTCCTCGCGGGTGAACACGGTGCCCGTGGGGTTGTGCGGGGTGTTCACGATGATCATGCGGGTGCGGGGGCCGAAGGCGGCGCGCAGTTCGCCGGGGTCGAAGGTGAACCGCCCGTCGGGGCCGGGGCGCAGGGTGACGGGGCGGCGTACGCCACCGGCCATGGCGATGACGGCGGCGTAGGAGTCGTACATCGGCTCGAAGAGCACGACTTCGTCGCCGGGTTCCACCAGGCCGAGGACGCCCGCGGCGATTCCGGCGGTGGCGCCGACGGTGATGTAGACCTCGGTCTCGGGGTCGTAGTCGAGGCCGAGGCGGCGGAAGCGGTCGGCGGCGACGGCGCGCCGGAGTTCGGGGCGGCCGAGGCCGGGCGGGTACTGGTTGACGCCGTCCTGAATGTGCCGGGCGGCGGTGTCGATCAGGGATCGCGGGCCGTCGGTGTCGGGAAAGCCCTGGCCGAGGTTGACGGAGTCGGTCTCGACGGCCAGGCGGGTCATCTCGGCGAAGATCGTTTCGCCGAACGGTCGCATGCGTTCCACAAGAGGTTCGTCCACGCACAGGAGCATAGGACCGCGCGTGGCCGGCGTCACTGCGCCGGTGGTGCGCCGCTGGGAGCGCGTCGCCGGCGGCCCTTGCGTTCCGCCCGGCGGCCGGCCCCGCTGGTCCTGTCCGGGCCGGTCAGTCCATGAGGCTGCGGGCCTGCGCGGTGCGGCGCGCGCGCACCTCGCGGAGTACGTCGTTGAGGCGCGCCATCTCCTCGTCGGAGAAGCTCTCGACGAAGCGAAGCATGGTGGTTCCCGGGTCCCCGCAGCCGCTGAAGATCTCGGACATGACGCGCGCGGTGTGCTCCTCGCGGGTCTCCCGCGGCCAGTAAAGCCAGGCGCGACCGGCCTTCTCGCGGTGCAAAAGCCCCTTGTGGTAGAGGATGTTGGTCACCGTCATGACCGTTGTATAGGCGACGTCGCGGTCGTAGATCATCGCCTCGCGGACCTCCCGGACCACGAGTGGGCCGTCGGCCCGCCAGAGCGCGTCCATGATCGCGGCTTCGAGCTCCCCGAAACCCTTCACCCGCCCCACCTCCGTTCCGACATGCTAAAAGCGGGGGCCGGGCGCCGGGGCAAAACCGGACGCAGGGAACGGATCCGCATCCATGACCGGGGGATGGCGGCTGATTTGTCCACACCGAACGGGCAGAAACTGCCGATTCCACCATCATCAACCGCCGATTCCGCGGTGTGCCCCCTTTTCTCCGCCTGGACCGCTCCGGTGAACCGTTCGCCCACGCGGCACTTCGGGCTCAGGCGAGCCCCGTGAGGTACTCCCCCGCGTGCTCGGCGAGGTTGCGCGGGACGACGTAGGGGCGTTCGGCGTTGACGTCGGGCCAGCAGTCGCGCAGCGCCTCGGGGCTGTTGTCGGGCGGGGCGGCCCCGGGTCCCTCGGCGACGAACACACGGGCGACCCGTCCACCCCCGACCGAGTAGATCTCGCCGGTGGTCTCGCAGTCCTCGTGCACGAGCCACAGAACGAGGGGGGTGACGCGCCCGGGGGCCAGCGTCTCGCGGGCCGAGGACGGGACGAGGTCTTCGGTCAGCCGGGTGTAGGCGACGGGGGCGATGGCGTTGGCCGTGATGTCGTATTCGGCGCCCTCGATGGCCAGCGTCTTGGTCAGCCCGACGACGCCCATATTGGCGGCGGCGTAGTTGGTCTGCCCGAAGTTGCCGAAGAGGCCGGAGGGCGAAGTGGTGGTGATGATGCGACCGTAGCCGTTCTCCCGCATGGGCCCGAAAGCGGCGCGGGAGACGAGGAAGGTGCCGCGCAGGTGAACGCCCACCACGGCGTCCCACTCGGCCACGGTGATGTTCCTAAACGCGCGGTCGCGCAGCATCCCCGCGTTGTTCACGACGATGTCGGTCCGCCCGTACGCCTCGATGGCGGTGTCGACCAGGGTGTCCGCGCCCTCCTCGGTGGAGATGTCGCCGTCGTCGTCGACCGCATGTCCGCCGTTGTCGCGGATCTCCCCCGCGACCCGGGCGGCGGCCTCGCCGTCGGCGTCGTTGACGACGAGTCGGGCACCGCGCGCCGCCAGGCCGAGGGCGTGTGAGCGGCCGAGCCCGCGCCCGGCTCCGGTGACGACGGCGACGCGCCCGTCGAGCCGCAGATCCGTCATGTTTGCTGTTCCTTCCGAGCTGTGGGCTGGTTCCCTGGCTCCGCGCTGCCTGGGCGCGGATGCCGGTGCTCGATCGTGCCGGTAGGCGTTATTCCCCGTCGGCACAGGCTTGTGCCGCGGTCCTGGCGGCGGTCAGAATACGGGCTGCGGGCCGGGGATACGGGTTGTGGGCGCGGTGCCGGTGTTTCCCGGGAGTCGCCTCCCGCGCGCCCCACCACATCACCCCGGACGAGGAGTTGGGATGCCGGACATGCCAGTTCAGAAAAACACCGCTGATGAGGGGGCGGATTCGAGCCGCGCAGACCAGGCCGCCCCGACGAGTGGCACGACGGGACACGGTTCGGGAAACCGCCGCGCGCAGATCCGCATGACCGAGACCGAGGTCACCGACTTCCTCGCCACCCACCGCAAGGTGCAGGTGGCGACCGTGGGGCGGCACGGCGAACCGCACCTGTCGACCCTTTTCTACGCGATGGTGGACGGCCGCTTGGCCTTCTGGACCTACGCCACGGCGCAGAAAACCGTGAACCTGCGCCGCGACAAGCGGATGACCTGCCTGGTCGAAACCGGCGAGGACTACGCGGAGCTGCGCGGGGTCGCCCTCTACGGCACCGCCGAAGTGACCGACGACCCCGAGACGGTGATGCGGGTGGGCACCGACGTCACCGCCGTTATGACGGGCGCCTCCCCGGAGGAGCTGCGTACCCCGGAGGCCCAGGAGCAACTGGCCAGGGCCGGCCGCAAGCGCGCGGCCGTGTTCCTGGACGTCGACCGGGTCGTGAGTTGGGATCACCGCAAGCTCTGACGGCCCCCTGAAAGGGGCCCGAAGACAACTGTGCGCGGTCGAGCCCGCGTCCGCGCCCGGCGAGCATGGGGGTGATCATCACCGAGGCCCAAGCCCGCCGACCGCGGACGCGGCCGTCCTGCCCGACCGCGCACATTTCGTGAGACGTTGGCCCCGGCGGTCCGGTTCCACCGCGATCGGAGAAGATCGCCGCGGTTGGACACGGCCGGAAGTGGGCATGGTGACCGGGAACCGGCACGGCGGATGCCCTCGCCCCGCGCCGGGACGCACCCACCCGCACGCTCACCACCAGGAATAACGTCACACCAGGGCCACGGGAAAGTTACGCGTAGCCCACGGCCATGTGAACGATTGTTAGGTATATCCCAGTCCTCACGCGGCCAGGGGGCTACATCTTCATGCCCGGACAAGTAGCCTGTAAGACGAGATTGCTGGCCGGGCGAGTGTCCAGGTGGCCATGTGGACGCCGCCGCACGTTGAGCCCGCCTGCGTAGCAGCCATCTCTTCATATACACATTCACAAGCGAGCTGCGGAAGAGGGCGATCTCCGCCGTGTCGTCTGAGGCGTCTCAACCCCTGACAGATTTCGGCCCTAATGAGTGGCTGGTCGAGGAGCTCTACCAGAAGTACCTCCACGACCCGAACTCGGTTGACAAGGCTTGGTGGAACTTCTTCGCCGATTACAAGGCGGGCACCACCAAGGCCGACGGCGCGACCGGTGCCAAGCCGGCCGCCACAGCCACGCCTGCCACTCCGACCTCCGGTGCCGCCGATAAGCCGGCCGCCGCACCCAAGAAGTCGGCAGCATCGACCCCGACCGGCGAGTCCGGTCCCGCGGACGACGCGCTGAAGGTCACCGAAGAGCGACTGCGCGGCGCACCGGCCCGCACCGCCACCAACATGGAGTCCAGCCTCGCCCTGCCGACGGCCACCAGCGTGCGCGCCGTGCCGGTGAAGCTGCTCTTCGACAACCGCATCGTCATCAACAACCACCTGCGGCGCGCCCGGGGCGGGAAGGTCTCCTTCACCCACCTCATCGGCTACGCCATGGTGAAGGCGCTGAAGTCGATGCCGGAGATGAACTACTCCTACGCCGAGGTCGACGGCAAGCCGGGCGTCGCTAAGCCCGAGCACGTCAACTTCGGCCTCGCCATCGACCTGCAGAAGCCCGATGGCTCGCGCCAGCTCGTCGTGCCCAGCATCAAGCGCGCCGACGAGATGGACTTCAAGGAGTTCTGGAGCGGCTACGAGGACCTGGTCCGCAAGGCCCGCAACAACAAGCTGGGCGTGCCGGACTTCCAGGGCACCACGATCAGCCTGACCAACCCCGGCGGCATCGGCACCGTCCACTCCGTGCCGCGCCTCATGCCGGGCCAGGGCGTCATCCTCGGCGTCGGCTCCATGGAGTACCCCGCCGAGTTCCAGGGCATGTCCGAGGAGACCCTGAACGACCTGGCCGTCAGCAAGGTCATGACGCTGACGTCCACCTACGACCACCGCATCATCCAGGGCGCCCAGTCGGGCGAGTTCCTGCGCCGGATCCACCAGCTCCTGCTGGGCGAGGACGGCTTCTACGACGAGATCTTCAAGTCCCTGCGCCTGCCCTACGAGCCGGTGCGCTGGGTACAGGACATCTCGGTCGACCCGACCAACCAGCTCGACAAGGCCAGCCGGGTCCAGGAGCTCATCCACGCCTACCGGGTCCGCGGCCACCTCATGGCCGACACCGACCCGCTGGAGTACAAGCAGCGCCGCCACCCCGACCTCGACGTCCTCCAGCACGGCCTGACGCTGTGGGACCTGGAGCGCACGTTCCCGACCGGGGGCTTCGGCGGCAAGCAGGTCATGAAGCTGCGCGACGTGCTCGGTGTGCTGCGCGACACCTACTGCCGCACGGTCGGCATCGAGTACATGCACATCCAGAGCCCGGAGGAGCGGGAGTGGATCCAGTCGCACGTCGAGCGTGAGCACGAGAAGCTCAGCCGCGACGAGCAGCTGCACATCCTGCGCCGGCTCAACAGCGCCGAGGCGTTCGAGACCTTCCTGCAGACGAAGTACGTCGGGCAGAAGCGGTTCTCGCTCGAAGGCGGCGAGTCGCTGATCCCGCTGCTCGACGGCGTCATCTCGCGGGCCGCCAAGTCCGAGCTGGACGAGGTCGTCATCGGTATGGCGCACCGCGGCCGCCTCAACGTCCTCGCCAACATCTGCGGCAAGTCCTACGCCCAGATCTTCGGCGAGTTCGAGGGCAACATGGACCCGCGCAGTGCCCACGGCTCCGGGGACGTCAAGTACCACCTGGGCACCGAGGGCACATTCGAGACCCCCGACGGCGAGAAGATCGCGATCTCGCTGGCCGCTAACCCCAGCCACCTGGAGACGGTCAACCCTGTCGCCGAGGGCATCGTCCGCGCCAAGCAGGACATCATCGACAAGGGTCCGCACGGCTTCACCGTGCTGCCGCTGCTGATCCACGGCGACGCGGCGTTCGCGGGCCAGGGCGTCGTGGCCGAGACCCTCAACCTGTCGCAGCTGCGCGGCTACCGCACCGGCGGCACCGTGCACGTCATCGTGAACAACCAGGTCGGGTTCACCACGTCCCCGACGGACAGCCGCTCCAGCGTGTACGCGACCGACGTCGCGCGGATGGTGCAGGCGCCGATCCTGCACGTCAACGGGGACGACCCCGAGGCGGTCGTGCGGGTGGCGCACCTCGCGTTCGCCTACCGGCAGGCGTTCAACAAGGACGTCGTCATCGACCTCGTCTGCTACCGCCGCCGCGGCCACAACGAGTCGGACAACCCGCACTTCACGCAGCCGCTGATGTACAACATCATCGACGCCAAGCGGTCCACGCGGAAGCTGTACACCGAGGCCCTGATCGGCCGCGGCGACATCTCCGTGGAGGATGCCGAGGCGGCCCTGCGCGACTACCAGCACGAGCTGGAGCGCGCCTTCGCCGAGACGCGTGAGGCGGACAAGAAGCCGATCGAGCCGGGGGCGGTCATCAAGCCCGAGGTGTTCGACGAGGGCCGGATCGACCACACCGCCGTCACGACCGCGACCAGCGACGACGCCGTCAAGCAGATCATCGAGACGCAGGTGAGCCTGCCCGAGGGCTTCACCCCGCATCCGCGGCTGCAGCCGCAGCTGGCGCGCCGGGCGCAGATGGTCGAGGACGACGCCATCGACTGGGCGACCGGCGAGATGCTGGCGTTCGGCTCGCTGCTGCTGGAGGAGCACCCCGTCCGGCTGGTCGGCCAGGACAGCCGCCGCGGGACGTTCGGCCAGCGGCACGCCGCCCTCGTCGACCGCAACACCGGTGAGGTGCACACCCCGCTGAAGCGGTTCGACAAGGGCACGTCGAAGTTCTACACGCACGACTCTCTGCTGAGCGAGTACGCGGCGCTGGGCTTCGAGTACGGCTACTCGGTCGTGCGGCCCGACGCCCTGGTGGCGTGGGAGGCGCAGTTCGGCGACTTCGTCAACGGTGCGCAGAGCATCATCGACGAGTACATCAGCGCCAGCGAGCAGAAGTGGGGGCAGCGCTCCAGCGTCGTCCTGCTGCTGCCGCACGGCTACGAGGGCCAGGGCCCGGACCACTCCTCGGCGCGCATCGAGCGCTTCCTGCAGCTGTGCGCCCAGGAGAACATGACCGTGGCCATGCCCACGACCCCGGCGAACTACTTCCACCTGCTGCGCTGGCAGGTCAAGTCGCCGTACCGTCGCCCGATGGTGGTGTTCACGCCCAAGTCGATGCTGCGGAACAAGGCCGCGACGTCGGCGGTGGCGGACTTCACCGGGGAGACCTCCTTCCAGCCGCTGATCCCGGACAACTCCGGTCTCAACCCGAAGGACGTCCGGCGCGTGGTGCTGTGCTCCGGCAAGGTGTACTACGACCTGGACGCGGCCCGGAGGCGCACCGGCGACACGCACACCGCCCTGATCCGGGTGGAGCGGCTGTACCCGCTGCCGATCGAGGAGATCCGGCAGCAGCTGGCCGCCTTCCCGAACGCGGGCGAGGTGCTGTGGGTGCAGGAGGAGCCGGCGAACATGGGCCCGTGGCCGTTTGTCGCGCTGGTCTTCTCCGAGCAGCTGGACCGCCCCTTCACCCGGGTGTCGCGTCCGGCCGGCTCCTCCCCGGCCGCCGGGTCCGCCAAGCGGCACGAGGTGGAGCAGCAGGCGCTGGTCAACACCGTGTTCCCGCCGACGGACTAGGGCGGACCGCGAGGATGTACTACACGGATCGCGGAATCGAGGAGCTGGAGAGGCGCCGCGGCGAGGAGGAGGTCTCCTTGGCGTGGGTCGCCGACCAGCTGCGCACGTTCACCGATCTCAACCCGGAGTTCGAGACCGCTGTCGACCGGCTGGCCACATGGTTGGCACGGCTGGACGACGACGATGACGAGTGAGCACCGGCGACGTCGGTGACTCGGTGAGTCAGTGATCCGACGATGGATCACGGGGCCTCGGCCGATTTCGGCCGAGGCCCCTTCGCGTGTTCAAGGGCGGGTGCGGACGCGGAGACACGATCCCTTCCTTCGGTTGATGCTGCTGGTCAGCGGTTGCTCTGCCCGCCTCTGAGGCCTCCCTGTCCTCTCTGGGACGATGTCGGGGTTCCCCCTGACACACCCCTGATTCGTCGCGACATATCTTGAAGTCCGGCGAGACGCGACATATCGTGATTGCCACCAGCTCTTCGAGTCGAAAGGTTTCGCGATGGCTCGATGGACCATCGACCAGCCGATGACGCGGGTCCTCGATGGGATCGTCGCACTGCGCATCCGCATCATCGGCGGGCACGTCAATATCCTGCCGACCACCGACCCCGCCACCTTCGAGGTGTCCGACATCGTCGGCGAGCCCGTCCTCGCCACCCAGGACGCGGGCATCCTCACCATCACCTACGAGGACCTCACCGGCACCGGCCTGCTCGACCGCCTGCGCCCGGTCCAGCTCTCCAGCTACAAGGACGTGGGGCGCCGGTCCGCCACCATCGGCCTTCGCGTACCCCATGACTGCCCGGTGGAGGTCACTACCCTCTCGGCACCGATCGTGGCCGCCGGTCTGACCGGAAAGACGCAGCTGCGCACCGCTTCCGGTGACGTCACGCTCGACGGCCTAGGCGGCGAGGTGGAGGTCAACACCGTCTCCGGCAACCTGGCCGCCCGCGACCTGGCGGGCAGCCTGCACTTCAACAGCGTGAGCGGGCAGGTCGCCGTCGCCGGGGGACGTCTCTCCGACTTCTCCGGGAAGACGGCCTCGGGACAACTCCTCGGCGACATCGACCTGGCCCCATCGGCCCGCGTCCGACTGGCGTCGATCTCGGGCGAGGTCGCGCTGCGCGTCCCGGCGGAGACCTCCGCCGGGGTCGAGCTCCGAACGGCCACGGGAAGGCTGGACTCGGCCTTCACCCTGGATCGGCGCGAACTCCGCGGTCGCCGCAACATGTCCGGCAAGATCGGTGTCGGGGTGGACCCCGCCACCATCACCACCACGACCGTTTCGGGAGCGGTCTCACTCCTCCGCCGCGAGCCCGACGCTCCCGCCGAGATCCCCAGGGGGAACGCATGAGCACCATCTTCGGCCACGGGCGGCTCCGCCTGTACCTGCTGAAGCTCCTGGACGAGAGCCCTCGCCACGGCTACGAGATCATCAGCCTGCTGCGCGACCGCTTCCTCGGCGTGTACTCACCCTCCCCCGGCACGATCTACCCGCGCCTGGCCCGCCTGGAGGAGGAAGGGCTGGTCACCCACGAGGAGGTCAACGGCCGCAAGGTCTACCGCCTCACCGACAAGGGGCGCGAGGAACTGCGGAGCCGCAGCACCGACCTCGACGACCTGGAACGCGAGCTCACCGAATCGGTTCGCGACGTCGCCCGCGCGGTGAGGGAGGACGTGCGCGACACCATCAGCTCACTCCGCGAAGAATTGAAGTTCGCGGCCGGTGGCGGACGCCGCTCCGCCCGCCCGGAGAGGGAGCAGCAGGAAGACCGCGAGCAGGAGCAGGAGCGCGCGTCCACGACCAGCAGCGCGCAGGACACGGACACGTCCGAGGACCGCGAACGCACGGGCCGCAACGGCAACTGGTGGGACCGCGACTGGCAAAGGTTCGCCGAGAACATCGGCTCCTGGGGCAGTGGCTGGGGCAAGCAGGGACGCCAGGGAGAACCACTCGAATTCGAGCGGGCCCTGCACGACTTCAGCGACCGCGTCCGCGACGTCGTCCGCGAGGCCGGACACGTCGGGGAATCAGCGGCCCAAGACCTGCGCCGCATCCTCGACGACACGATCGAGGTCATCCGCCGCGACGTCTCCACCTGGGGCCCTCCGGGCTCCCGCCACGAGCACGAGAAGGAAGACGAGGCCCGGGGCACCACCTCAGCCACGGACACCACCCAGTCCGAGCCGAAGGAGAGTACCAAGCCCTCTGGAGACCCTCAGGGTGACGGTTCCAAGCAGTCCTCCACCCCACCCAGCGGCGACCCCTGGAGCACCGCTGTAGCAGAGGAAGACCAACCACCAAACACCAACGGGGACCAGCCCAAGAGCTGACCCACCCAGCCAGTCACCAGAGAGGCGCCGCCCTTGGGCGGCGCCTCTCGGCATTCGTACCGCAAAGGCTCCATCCCCGCGGGTGCGGGGAGCAGGGTCAGGAGTGCTGTGAGTGAGGTCCAGCCCCAGGTCCATCCCCGCGCGTGCGGGGAGCAGAGGCCCGGGGAGATCACGCCGACCTCCCCGGGCGGTCCATCCCCGCGCGTGCGGGGAGCAGCGCGGTGTGGGCGGGGTTCGCGCAGTAGGCGGGGGTCCATCCCCGCGCGTGCGGGGAGCAGCGCCTTGGCTGAGGCCAGGGGGTCCACGATTTCGGTCCATCCCCGCGCGTGCGGGGAGCAGCGGCATTGCCCCTGCAGTCCGAGGGCGGCCAGGGGTCCATCCCCGCGCGTGCGGGGAGCAGCGCTCCAACACAGTGCACAGCAACCGGTAGGGCGGTCCATCCCCGCGCGTGCGGGGAGCAGTCTTCCTGACGTGGGAATCTAACCAGTCGGTATGCCAGTTTTTGCAGCTTGTCGAGAATCCGACATTCTTCCCACCCGCCCCTATCAGGCAGTGAACACGATCTTGCCGAAGAGGTCCCCCTGTTCCATCGCGGCGAATCCGTCCTTGGCTTCGGCTAGTGGAAGTATGCGGTCGATCTCGGGGCGGAGGCCGGTGCGGGCGCAGTATTCAGCGACTCGTTGGAGTTGGTCGCGGGTGCCCATCGTGGAGCCGATGATCTGAAGCTGGAGGAAGAAGACTCGCGTCAGCTCCGCTGGAGGGGCATCGCCGCTGGTGGCGCCGCAGGTGATGATGCGGCCTCCTGGGCGCAGTGAGCGCAACGAGTGGCCCCAGGTCGCGGCGCCGACGTTGTCGAAGACGGCGTCGACCTTTTCCGGGAGCCGCTCCCCTGTCTCCACGGCGGCGAAGGCGCCCAGTGTGCGGGCGCGCTCCCGCTTGGACTCGGTGCGGCTGGTCGCGTAGACGCGGTGTCCGGCCGCGCTCGCCATGCGGATCAGGGCGCTGTTCACTCCCCCACCCGCGCCCTGGATCAGGATTGTCGAGCCGGGTTCCAGGGTGGCTTTTTCGAAGAGCATGCGGTAGGCGGTCAGCCAGGCGGTGGGCAGGCAGGCGGCTTCTTCGAAGGAGAGTTCGTTTGGTTTGGGCACGAGGTTGCGTCGCGGTACGGCGACCTTCTCGGCGAAGGTGCCGTTGTAGACCTCCGACAGCAGGGAGCGGCGCGGGTCCCTGGTCTCGTCGCCGCCACCCGCGTCGGGGTCGCCGATGACCGAGTGCACGATGACCTCGCGACCGTCCTCGTCGACTCCGGCGGCGTCGCAGCCCAGGACCATGGGCAAGCGTTTGTCGGTGAGCCCGACGCCCTTCAGGCTCCAGATGTCGTGGTGGTTGAGCGCGGCGGCTCTGACGGTGACCGTGGCCCAGCCCTCCCGAGCCTCGGGCTCGGGGCGCTCGCCCGCTTCCAGGCCGGACAGCGGGTTGTCCTTGTCGATGCGCGCGGCGGTGATTGCGAACATGCATCGACAGTAACGATCGACCGTCCGCCGGGCTACACCGACCACCCCTGCCGCTCCGATTCGCTCCCGTCTCGCTCGTCACGCAGGGTGCAGCCGACAACGCGGCCGTCGGCCCGGCGGCGGGTGCTCCACTCCTCGGCCAGTGCCTCCACCATGGCCAGGCCGCGCCCGTGGACGGCGTCGATCGGTCCGCGCCGCACGTGCGGCTCACTCTCCGGGCCACCGCGCCGCGGGCCCTCGTCGCGCACCTCGATGGTGATGGCACCGGGACGGCGGTACACCTCCACACCGAAGCGCCCACCGTCCTCGCCGCTTGCCGTGTGCTGGATGGCGTTGGAGGCGAGCTCGCTCACGACGATCAGCGCGCGATCGAGGAGGTCCGTGCTTGGCGTGACGCACAGTCCCAGCGTGGCCTGCACAAAGGTGCGCGCCTCGCGCACCTGGCATTCTTCACCGGGAAATCCGCACCGGGCGACGACAACGGCGCTCGTGCGCCCCACGGTCCGGGGTCTCCCGGCCCCGGGACACCCCGAGCGGCTGTGGACGACTGGGGTGTTCGTCATCATTCATCCGCCCTCGATCCGGTGGGGGTGGCTGGTCGGGGCTCGCCAGTGAACCTCCGCGAGCCACGCAACATCATGCCCACGCCGACCATCTCCTGCAATTGCTTTGCAGAATTTTCATCGGGCTGTGCGCACCCCATCCGTAAGGATGAGGTCAAGTAGCCTGCTCACCTTTAGGATTCAGCCTCTCCTCACCCCCCGATTTGGAGGATCTGATGGCCGGTGCGAACAACCCGACGGTTCGACGTCGTCGCCTTGGTGTGGAATTGCGACGTCTGCGAGAAAACGCCGGAATGACCGGAGAGGAAGCCGCCGAACGCATGTCATGGTCCGGCAGCAAACTCTCCCGGATCGAGCGCGGACTGGTCGCGACGAACTCCGATGACGTCCGCGACCTGCTGGAACTCTATGGAGTCACGGACGAGGCCCTCTGCCGCACACTCGTGACGCTGGCGCGCGAGTCGCGTCGACGCGGGTGGTGGCACGTGTACGGCGACGTCATGCCCGACCGGTTCGAGGTGTACCTGGGCCTGGAGCCGGAGGCCAGCACCCTGCGCTTCTACCAGTCGCAGATCGTGCCCGGGCTCTTCCAGACCGAGGAGTACGCCCGCGCCCTTCTGGAGGCGCACCCTTCTCCGGCCGACCCCGAGGAAATCGACCGCCGGACAGAATTGCGCATTCGACGACGGGAGCTCATTTTCCAGGACAACCCACCGGACACATGGGTGGTTTTGGACGAATCGGTCCTCCAACGCCACATTGGTGGCCCCAAGGTCATGGCTGACCAGCTTCAGCACCTTCTCGAAGTGGACAATAGGCCACAGATCACCATACAAATACTACCCTTCGAAAGGGGGGCTAATTCAGGATTGAACGGGTCATTTGACATCCTGGAGTTCACCGAGTCGGACATCTACGCACCGCGCTTGGTCCATTTGGAAAACCTGACCAGTAGCCTCTATATAGAAAAGGCGAAGGAGGTCCACTTTTACACGGTGGCCTTCGAGCACCTGCGTACCGCTGCGCTGCATCCGGTAAGTTCCCGACGGCTCATTAGCGACGTCGAGCGGCGCCTTCGGCGGCAGGAACCCCCAGGTATAGATGAACCATGAAGGAGGCGCGGCATGTCCGCGATTGATCCGACACCTCTGCTCTGGCGTAAGAGCTCGTACAGCGGCACCGGAGGCGGGCAGTGCGTCGAAGTGGCCGACGCACTGCCCGCGGTCCGGGTCCGCGACTCGAAGGCCCCGGAGAACTCCGTCCTGAGCTTCACATCGGAGGCATGGGCGGCCTTCCTCGGCGCCGCCACCCGCGAGCGGCTCTGACATCGCGCCGCACCGCAGCACGGCCGCTCCTGGCCGAACAATGGGAGGGAACTGACGCAACCGGACTTGTTCCCCAGTCCGGAACCGGACGCAATTCCCCCGTCCGGAACCGGACGCAATTCCCCCGTCCGGTCGTAGTACCGAGCACCAAAAGACGCCGGTCCGGGCAGGTGCCTCCTGCCCGGACCGGATACCGAAAAGAGCCGAACGACTACGTTCGGAGACTACACCCTGGCCACGCCGTCCTTGCGCGCCTGCTCCGCGACGGCCGCCGCGACCGCCGGGACCACCCGCTCGTCGAACGTGCTCGGGATGATGTAGTCGGCGGCGAGGTCGTCGGCCACCAGGTCCGCCAGCGCGTTGGCCGCGGCCAGCTTCATGCCCTCGGTGATGTCCCTGGCGCGCACGTCCAGCGCGCCGCGGAACACCCCGGGGAAGGCGAGGACGTTGTTGATCTGGTTCGGGAAGTCGCTGCGTCCCGTCGCGACGACACTCGCGTACTTGCGTGCGACATCCGGGTGGATCTCCGGGGTGGGGTTGGCCATGGCGCAGACGATGGCGTCCTTGGCCATCGTCGCGACGACGGACTCCGGCACCTCACCCGCCGACAGGCCGATGAAGACGTCCGCGCCGACCAGCGCGGTCTCGATCGACCCCTTGATGCCGGCCTTGTTGCTGATCTGGGCGAGCTCGGCCTTGATCGGGTTGAGGCCTTCGCGCCCCGCGTAGATGAGACCCTTGCTGTCGGCGACGGCGATGTCGCCGATGCCTCCCTCAACCAACATCTTGGTGACCGCGACACCGGCCGCCCCGGCACCCGAGACGACAACTCGCAGGTCAGAGAGGGTGCGTCCGGTGAGTCGCGCGGCGTTGCGCAGCGCCGCCACGGTGACGATCGCGGTACCGTGCTGGTCATCGTGGAACACGGGGATATCCAGCCGCTCCCGCAGCCGCCGCTCAATCTCGAAGCAGCGCGGCGCCGAGATGTCCTCCAGGTTGATGCCACCGAACGAGGGTGCCATCCGCGCGACGGTCTCGACGATCTCGTCCACGTCGCGGCAGGACAGTGCGATCGGCACCGAGTCAACGCCGCCGAACTGCTGGAACAGCAGCGACTTGCCCTCCATCACGGGCAGGGACGCCTCGGGTCCGATGTCGCCCAGGCCGAGCACGGCCGAGCCGTCGGTGACGACGGCGACGAGCTTGCTCTTCCAGGTGTAGGTGTCGACGAGCTCCGGAGAGTCGGCGATGGCACTGCAGACCCGGGCCACACCGGGGGTGTAGGCGAGGGACAGGCCCTCGTGGTCATGAACGTCGACCGAGGATCGGACCTGGAGCTTGCCGCCCCTGTGCAGGGCGAAAGCCGGGTCCCGGTCCAGTTGGGTTCGGGGGTCGGTCTCGGTCTGGGAATCGTGGGAATCGATGGTCAACGTTGAAACCCCTCGTCATCATGCGCGTCCATGCCGGCCATGACACGAACGGCCGCGTACACATCCGGTCAGCGCGCGGAGGCCAGGGTGCTAGGGGGGACTCCGCCGATCCGGTCGGCCATGACCTTGGTGGAAACGGGGGAGTCGGACTCCGCTCGGCTCTTATGCGAGTGCGGCGCTGCCGATACCACGGGGTTGACCCGTTACCCAATCATCTCATAACGGTGACCCACGGAACATGGCGGGTTGTGCACGATAGTACGCCCAGGTCATCCCGGCTTTTGTGTGATGCCATAACTCCGATTCCGACAGGACGCGGCCGTCCACCGACAAACAGTGGCGGGCCGCACGAAGGAGACTGCCGTGACCATCGCAGGACACCCGGCCCCAGCGGCCCGCCGCCGCGGCCGCATCTACCGCATGGGAGCACTCGCCGCCGGCCTCGCCCTGTTCGCCACCGCGTGCGGCGGTGGCGGCGGCGACGGTGACGCCGGTCAGGAGACCACACCGAAGGTGGAGGTCGAGGCCGACGCCGAGCTCGCGGCGATGGTGCCCCAGGAGTACAGAGACGCCGGCAAGCTGGTGATTGGTGTGAACGCCGAATACCCGCCGGGCGAGTTCATGAAGGCCGACGGCAAGACCGTCACCGGCTTCAACGTCGACCTGCTCGACGCGGCCGCCGGAAAGCTCGACCTGGAGACGGAGTGGAAGCCCTCGCCGTTCGACGCGATCATCACCGGCGTGCAGGCCGGAAAGTTCGACGTGGGCATGTCCTCGGTGACCATCAACGAGGAGCGCCTCGAACAGGTCAACATGGTCAGCTACTACTCGGCCGGAACCCAGTGGTTCACCCAGAAGGGCAACCCGCAGTCGGTGGACCCGGACAACGCCTGCGGAAAGCGCGTCGCCGTCCAGAAGGCCACGATCCAGGTGGAGGACGTCAAGGAGCGCAGCGAGAAGTGCGTGGACGATGGCAAGGCCGGGATCACCATCGAGCAGTACCAAGAGCAGACGCACGCCACGGAGTCGGTCGTCTCCGGCAAGAACGACGCGGCTCTGGCAGACACGCCCGTGGCCGGATACGCCGTCAAGCAGACCGGCGGAAAGCTGGAGACCCTCGGTGAGCAGTACGAGTCCGCTCCGTACGGCGCGGTGATCAACAAGGACGACACCGAGCTGGCCGAGGCGATCGCCGCCGCCTACACGTCCCTCATCGAGGACGGCACCTACTCCTCCATCCTTGAGGAGTGGGGCGTGGAAGCGGGCGCGATCACCACGCCCGCGGTCAATCCGGACGTCGACGAATAGAACGGTCAGGCGTGAGCGCGACAGAACAAGCCCCCCTGTCCCCGGGCACACCGGGTACCGCCCCGCCCACCCCCGTCAAGGCTGTTCCGGTACGGCACCCCGGGCGGTGGGTGGCGGCCGCCGTCATCGTGGTGCTGGTCGCCATGTTCGTGCACATGCTGTTCACGAACGAGGCGTTCCAGTGGGAGTTCATGTTCTCCAACATGTTCATCCCACCGGTGCTGATCGGCGTGCGGACCACCCTCCTCCTGACGGTCCTGTCGATGATCATCGGCGTTTTCCTGGGCATCGTGCTGGCCCTGATGCGCCTGTCGGGCAACCCCGTGCTGGCCGCGGTCGCCTGGACCTACACCTGGTTCTTCCGGGCGGTTCCGCGCCTGGTGCTGGCGGTGCTCTTCGGCAACCTCGGGATCCTGTACGCGACCGTGTCGTTCGGGCTGCCCTTCGACATGTACTGGCTCCCGCTGCTGGGGCTGGACGGCTACAGCACGACGATCTTCAGCATCGACGCGCGCACGTTCCTCAGCGGGTTCATGGCGGGTCTGCTCGCCCTGGCACTGTCCGAGGGCGCCTACATGGCCGAGATCGTGCGCGCGGGGCTGCAGTCCGTGGACAAGGGCCAGACCGAGGCCGCCCAGGCGCTGGGCATGCGGCACTTCCAAGTGATGCGGCGGATCACGCTGCCCCAGGCGCTGCGGGTGATCGTCCCGCCGACGGGCAACGAGACCGTGGCGATGCTGAAGGACACAGCGCTGGTTGCCTTCGTCCCGGTGACCACCGAGCTGTTCTTCCAGCTGCAGAACATTGGGGCGCGCACCTTCCAGGCGTTCCCGATGCTCGTGGCCGCGTGCATCTGGTATCTGGCGATCACGAGCCTGTTCATGGTCGGCCAGTACTTCCTGGAGCGGTCGTTCACCAAGGGCGACCGGCAGGCCCAGGCCGAACTGAAGGCGATCGAGACCAAGGCGGGGAATTGACACAGGACACGACGCCGGCCGGCACGGGAACCGGGCCCGTGGCCGGGTCCGGCACCTCCCCCGGCAGTGATCCCGGCACTGATCCCGGTTCCGTTGACGACCGCATGGTCGTCGCCGAGCACGTGCACAAGCACTTCGGGCGCCTGCACGTGCTGCGCGGCATCAATCTGGAGGTGCGGCGCGGCGAGGTGATGTGCGTGGTCGGCCCCTCGGGTTCGGGCAAGTCCACCTTCCTGCGCTGCATCAACCACCTGGAGAAGATCGACAGCGGTCGGCTGTGGGTGGACGGTCAGCTCATGGGCTACCGGCAGAAAGGCGGGAAGCTCTACGAGCTGCACGACAGCCAGGTGGCGGCGCAGAGGCGCGGCATCGGCATGGTGTTCCAGAACTTCAACCTGTTCCCGCACATGTCGGTGCTGGGCAACGTCATGGAAGCACCGGTCCAGGTGAACCGCGAGAAGCGGGCCGTGGCCCGGGACAAGGCGATGCGGCTGCTGGAACGGGTGGGCCTGGCCGAGAAGGCACCCACCTACCCCCGGCAGCTCTCCGGCGGTCAGCAGCAGCGCGTCGCCATCGCCCGAGCCCTGGCCATGGAACCCGACCTCATGCTTTTCGACGAACCCACCAGCGCGCTGGACCCGGAGCTGGTGGGCGAGGTGCTCGCGGTCATGAAGGACCTCGCTGAGGAGGGCATGACCATGGTCGTGGTGACCCACGAGATGGGCTTCGCCCGCGAGGTGGGCGACTCGCTGGTCTTCATGGACGACGGTGTCGTGGTCGAGTCCGGCCCGCCGCGCGAGGTGCTGGCCAATCCGCGTGAGGAGCGCACCAAGGCGTTCCTGTCGCGGGTGCTGTAGAGAAAGTTCCCACCCCGTCACCGGCGTGGATCGATGCGGGATCGGTTCGGATCGATGTGATCGCCGATCCGTCGAACTGGGTAGCGTGGGGCGAGCAGGTAACGGTTCCATCGGACCCGGCGGTCGACCCGGCCGCACACCACTCGCCCCACCTTCGAGGAGCACCGTGATCCGCCCCGCCCGTCCCGACGACATCCCGACGATCCACCGGCTCGTGCGCGACCTCGCCGAGTACGAGAAGGAACCGGACGCCGCCGTGGCGACCGAGGAGGACTTCGCCAACGCCCTGTTCGGGCCGGACGCGGCGGTCTTCGCCCACATCGCCGAACACACCAACCCCGACGGCTCGGTCACCGCCGCGGGATTCGCTCTGTGGTTCCGCAACTTCTCCACGTGGACCGGCAAGCACGGGATCTACCTGGAGGACCTCTATGTCCGCCCCGAGTACCGCGGGCACGGCTACGGCAAGGCGCTCCTGGCCGAACTCGCCGCCATCTGCGTCAACCGGGGCTACACACGGCTTGAGTGGTCGGTGTTGGACTGGAACACGCCGTCAATCGATTTCTACAAGTCCCTCGGCGCCGTACCCATGGACGAATGGACGGTGTACCGGCTGGCCGGCGAGAGCCTCACGGAGCTCGGGAGCCGCTGAGGTAGGAGATCCATGGCCGACGCGCGGACATGCACACCACCGGCCGGAAGGTCTGGACGGATGACACGTATGTGACCGTGTGCACCGGGACCATGCAGAAACAAGATAGATTGCTCTCAAGCGGCAATCCCACTTCCCGAAGGAGGGACGTGACCGAAGAAACCGCCGCGCCGTTGTCGGGCGCCACGGATGTACGGGACGCTGTGACCGTCAAGATGCCGGCCGACAGCGCGTACCTCTCTGTCCTGCGCACGGCGACCGCCGGCCTGGCGGCCCGGCTGGATTTCACCCTCGATGAGATCGAGGACCTGCGCATCGGGGTCGACGAGGCCTGCGCGATGCTCCTCTCCCAGGCGCTTCCCGGGACCGACCTGACGACAGAGTTCGAACTCACCGGCGACGGGATGCGCATCTCGGTGTCGGTTCTGACCGCCGACGGCCGCCTGCCCGAACGCGACACGTTCGCGTGGACGGTCCTGTCCGCGCTGGCGGGAGAGGTCGACGCCACCTCCGGTCCGGACGACCGGGTCTCGATCGTCCTGCACAAACGACGCGGCCAGGTGGAGTCGGCGTGAGCGAAAGGGGGCCCGCTCTGACGGCGAAAACGGAGCACGCGGTGCCGGACCGTGCCCGCGCACGAGAGTTGTTCGAGCGCCTGAGCGAGCTTCCCGAGGACTCTCCCGAGCGGCAGCGCATCCGCGACGAGCTTGTGGAGCTGCACCTGCCCCTCGTGGAGTACCTCGCGCGGCGCTTCCGCAACCGCGGGGAGTGGCTCGACGACCTCACCCAGGTCGCCACGATCGGCCTGATCAAGTCGATCGACCGGTTCGACCTGGACCGCGGCGTGGAGTTCTCGACCTACGCGACGCCCACCATCGTCGGGGAGATCAAGCGGCACTTCCGCGACAAGGGATGGGCGGTCCGCGTCCCGCGTCGGCTGCAGGAGCTGAAGCTGTCGCTGACCAAGGCGGTCAGCGACCTGTCCCAGCGCGAGGGCCGCGCACCCACGGTGCACGAGCTGGCCGAACACTTGCAGATGTCCGAGGAAGAGGTGCTGGAGGGCCTGGAGTCCGCCAACGCCTACTCCACGGTGTCACTGGACGCTCCCGACAGCGGCGACGAGGACGCCCCGGCCGTGGCCGACTCGCTGGGCATCGTCGACGACTCGCTGGAGGGCGTCGAGTACCGCGAATCGCTCAAGCCGCTGCTGGAGCAGCTTCCGCCACGCGAGAAGCGCATCCTGCTGCTGCGCTTCTTCGGCAACATGACCCAGTCGCAGATCGCTCAGGAACTGGGGATCTCGCAGATGCACGTCTCCCGGCTGCTGGCGCGCACGCTGGCGCAGCTCCGGCAGGCGCTCACCACCGACGACTGATGACCCGCGGCCGACCACAGCGCCGGAACCGCGTCGAACGGCCCCGCTGCCCGGACTTCTCCGGGGCGCGGGGCCGTCGGTCGTTCGGATGGATTCGGTGTATGAGGACGGCGCCGCGGGCGTCCGCGCGGCGTCCGCACCAACTCGGCGTTCCCACCGATCCCGCCCCGGGGCTCGGCCTACTGCCGCCCCCGCTTGTTCTGCCAGCTCTCGTTGTCGGGGAAGAGCGTGGCGGTCGTGGGCGGGGACAGCACCAGGGCAAGAGCGGCCACCGCGACCACGGCGAGGGCGGCGCTGATCGCGTACTGCTGGCTGGTCCACATGTAGTAGGCGATCACCAGAACGAAGATCTGGGTGACGACGACCGGTGTGCGCGCCCAGTCGTTCAGCCGGTACAGGCCCCAGGCGACGTAACCGAGCGCGGCGGCGGCCAGCAGCGCGAACACCGCGAGCGGCAGCGCCTGCGTGGCGTCGAACGCGCGGCCCAGCAGGGTGCCGACCAGGACGTAGCAGCCCTCGATGGCCACGGCCAGCCCGATCAGGGCTTGCAGCGCGGCGGCGAGGGTGATGGTGATGGGGCGGGAAGACACGTTCCAGCTTAGCCCTGCCCGCATCACTAGACTGACCGGGTGCGTGCCCTCTTCATCGTGAACCCCCAGGCGACCACGACCACCCCCCGATCCCGCGACGTGATCGTCGGCGCTATCGCCCGCGATGCCGATCTGCGGGTCGCGGTCACCGAATACCGCGATCACGCCCGCGAACTGGCCCGAGACGCGGCGGCCGACGGCTACGAGCTGGTCATCAGCCTCGGCGGCGACGGCACCGTCAACGAGGTGGTCAACGGACTGCTGTCGACACCGCCGGAGCTGACCCGGCCGAGTTACGCGGCGCTGCCCGGGGGCAGCGCCAACGTGTTCATCCGCGCGCTGGGCCTGCCGACAGACCCGGTCGAGGCCACCGGCGCGGTGCTGGAGGGGCTGCGGTCCGGACGCAACCGCACGGTGGGGCTCGGGCGGATCACCAGCGACCAGGACGACCGCTATTTCACGTTCTGCGCGGGGGTCGGCTGGGACGCTGACGTGGTGCGCGAGGTCGAACGGCAGCGCCGGGCAGGACGGCGCGCCTCCCCCGCGCTGTACATCTCGATCGCGACGAAGCTCTTCATGCAGGACACCATCCGCGATCCCGGGCTGACCGTAGAGGTTCCCGGGCACGACCCCGTCAGCGATCTGTATTTTGCGCTGGTCACGAACACGACACCGTGGACATATGCCGGGTCTGTCCCCGTCCAGCCGACCCCGCGCTCACGGTTCGAACTCGGACTCGACGCCTTCGCGCTGACCCAGCTGCACACGCTGCGGGTGGCGCGGTTGTTGCGCCGCATGATGTCGCACAAGGGGTTGGCCCCCTACGGGCGCGGATACGTGACGTGGCACGATCAACCGTCGCTCACCATCACCGCGCGCCGGGAGCGGGCGTTTCAGATTGATGGGGAATACCTCGGGATGCGGAAACGGGTCAACTTCCACTCGATACCGAAGGCATTACGAATGATCGGTTAATACCGGGGTGAATCCGCAGGTGAGCGGCGTTGTGACGCACGCGACACGGCATCCGTGAGGATGATATACCGTCGCTCTTGCGTGGTCGGACCATCCCTGTCAGAGTCAAAAATATCGCCGCACGTTACGGGCGAGTAAAGCGGATGATTCCGAGGTCGGACGGCCCGACGCAGAGCCGTCCACAGCCCGCGGATCACACCGACAACGAACCCGTTGGGCGAGTGCGCAGGCGTACCCGGGGGCCGACGATGGCGTGCCTCCAAGTCGGGCGCCGAAGCAAGTGAATGCGTTCACGAGTCGCACACCCCAGTTCGCCTCACCGTGAGGAGTTGCCCCGCATGGACTGGCGCCACCACGCAGCCTGCCGTGACGAAGACCCCGAGCTGTTCTTTCCGATCGGGGATTCCGGGCCGGCTTTGATCCAGATCGAAGAGGCCAAAGAGGTGTGTGGGCGCTGCCCGGTCAGCACCTCGTGCCTGCAGTGGGCACTGGAGTCCGGGCAGGACGGAGGTGTGTGGGGCGGCATGAGCGAGGACGAGCGCCGGGCGCTCAAGCGCCGACGCACCGCGCGTCCGATGCTCCGCACCGCACTCTAGATCCACCCGAAGCCTCTGGGCGCGGTCGCTTCCGCGCCACACCCACATCTGCCGGGCCAGTACATCTCCGCGGCAGCGCCTATTCGCGGGCCGCGGAAGACATGAACGACCACCCCACGGCGGCGCGGCGCGCCAGCGCCCGCGTCCGCGGGGCGGCCACGCGTGCGCTCACTGGTCCCAGCGGTAGGGCTGCACCTCGCTCTCCAGCGGCATTTCGATCGCGACCCGGGTCCCGCCACTCTCGCGCGGTTTGATCTCCAGGCTGCCGCCGAGCTCCCCGATGATGAGGGTCCGCACGATCTGCAGGCCGAGGTTGGTCGTGCCGTCGACGTCGAAGTCGGCGGGAAGCCCGCCTCCGTCGTCGATGACCTCGATGAACAGCTGTCCGGGGTGGTCCTCGACACCGGTGGGGTCATCGCGGCGCACACGGACCTCGATTCTGCCTTGCTCCTGCTTCAGCCCGTGCTCGACCGCGTTCTGCACCAGCTCCGCCAGGACCATCGACAGCGGGGTCGCGACGAGCGCGGACAGCAGCCCGAAGTTGCCGACGCGGCGCGGGTGCACCATGGCGCCGGTGGAGGAGACCTCCGCCGCCATCTCGATCACCCGGTCGGCTATGTCGTCGAAGTCCACGACCTCGTCGGGGGTGTGCGAGAGCATCTCGTGCACAATGGCGATCGAGCCGACCCTGCGCACGGCCTCGTCCAGGGCCGCGCGCCCCTCCGGGATGTTCAGCCGCCGAGACTGCAGGCGGAGGAGCGCCGCCACCGTCTGCAGGTTGTTCTTCACCCTGTGATGAATCTCACGGATGGTGGCGTCCTTGGTCATCAGCTCGCGCTCGCGGCGGCGCAGCTCGGTGACGTCGCGGACCATGACCAGCGCTCCGGCCCGCACTCCCCCGGTCACCAGCGGTATCGAGCGGAGCTGGACCGTGGAGCCGCGCGCCTCCACCTCGGACTCCTGCGGGACGCGCCCGCTGGCGGTCCAGGTCAGTGACTCGTCGCGGGGATCTCCCCCGGCCGCGGCGGCCAGGTCCAGGGTGGTGCGGTCCAGCCGTGCGCCCACCAGGTCGGCCGTCAGACCGAGACGCCGGTAGGCCGACAACGCGTTCGGGCTGGCGTAGACCACTTCCCCGTCCTGGTCGAGGCGGAGCAGGCCGTCGCCGACGCGCGGCGAGCGCACCATCAGCGGCCCCTGGTCGCTGAACGGGAATTCCCCCTCGGAGATCATCTGGGCCAGGTCACCAGCGCTCTGCAGGTAGGTGAGCTCCAGGCGGCTGGGCGTGCGCGCGGAGCTGAGGTTGGTGCTGCGCTGGATGACCGCGATGAGCTTCCCCTCGCGGCGGACCGGAATGGTCTCCTCACGCACGGGAACCCCGCCCGACCAGTCGGGATCGCCCTCGCGACAGATCCGGCCCTCGTCCCAGGCACGGTCGATCAGCGCTTTTCGGCCGCCCAGCCGGGACTGGACGTTGTCGTTGGCGACCTCCGACACATCGTCGCGCAGCACGGTCTCCACGAGATCGTCCTGGAACGCGGTTGGACCAGTGGTCGGTCGCATCTGGGAGACGGCGACCCAGCCGTTGTCGTCCCGCAGGCGGACCCAGAGGACCAGGTCAGCGAAGGAGAGGTCAGCCAGCAGCTGCCAGTCGGAGACCAGCGAGTGGAACCATTCGAGGTCCGCCGTCTTGAGCGCTGTGTAGCGCCTTATGAGATCACTGAGGTGAGGCACTCACAAATCATCCCACGGATGGGGGCATACTCAAGGGATGGACTCGACCAGTGGTCCAAACCAATGATGGCCGGGAAAGCGGTGGAGGATACCGACGTGACGGGTCAGCGCACACTCGAAGACGGCCCCCGGGTTCCGAAGTACTACCAGGTCAAAAAGCTACTTCTGGAACTGATCGAAACCATGCCCGCCGGGAACCCGGTGCCCCCCGAACGCGCGCTCGCGACTCAGTTCGGTACATCACGGACCACGGTGCGACAGGCCCTCACAGAGATGGTCGTCGAGGGCCGGCTCCTGCGGATCCAGGGCAAGGGGACATTCGTCGCCAAACCCAAGGTCGCGCAGGTGCTGCAACTCACCAGCTACACCCAGGAGATGCGGGCGCACGGGCTCCACCCGGCCACCCGCATCCTGGACGTCAGCTACATCAACGCCGACGACCAACTCGCCGAGCTACTGGCGATCCGGTCGGGCGGGCGCGTGCTCCGCATCGAACGGCTGCGGCTCGCCAACGGCGAACCGATGGCCGTGGAGACGGCCCACCTGGCCGCGCGCCGGTTCCCCGGGCTGCGGCGGCAGCTGGACCGCTACGCGTCGCTGTACGAGGCGCTGGCCAGCGCCTACGACGTCCGGCTGGCGGAGGCCGAGGCGACGATCGAGACCGTCCTGGCCACCCCGAACGAGGCCCGGCTGCTGGGCGTCGATGTCGGTCTGCCGCTGGTGCTGCACAGCCAGCACAGCTTCGACGCCGAGGGGAACCCCGTGGAGTGGGTGCGTTCGCTCTACCGGGGGGACCGGTACAAGTTCGTCACCCGCCTGCGCCCGCCGCGCGAGGAGTAAGCAGGGGGGCAGTTCGGAGAAGACGCCACCCGCCGGAATGTGTCCGTTCCGGCGGGTTGTGCGATACGTCACGCCACTGGTTTACTGACCGGTAATTTCAGTTTCTCCGGAACGCCCCACACGTCCGAGGAGAGTGACGCGTAGATGAGCACGTCCCCGTTCACCGGCCGCATCAGCGGGCATGGCGGCAGGCACGCGGTGGAGGTGGCCCGCCACCACGGCATCGACACGATGTTCACTCTGAGCGGCGGGCACGTGTTCCCCCTCTACGACGGGGCGGTGCAGCCTGAGCCGACCATGCGCCTCCTCGACGTGCGGCACGAGCAGACGGCTGTGTTCGGCGCCGAGGGCATCGGCAAGCTCACGCGGCGGGCCGGGATGGCGGTGGTGACCGCCGGCCCGGGCGTGACCAACGTCGTCAGCGGCATTGCGACGGCCCATTTCAACGGCTCACCGCTGGTCGTGGTCGGCGGACGCGCCCCGGACGGCCGCTGGGGGCAGGGCCTGCTCCAGGAACTCGACCAGCCCCCGCTGCTCACCCCGATCACCAAGCGTGCCGAGACCGTGCACGCCACGGACAGCATCGCGGCGACCATGGACGAGGCCTGCCACCTCGCCAACACCGCCCACCGCGGCCCGGTCTTCCTCGACATGCCAATGGACCGGCTCTACGATCAGGCCGCGGTCGATCTCGACGGGTATCGACCCCCAGCGGACCGAACACCCGAGCCCGAGTCGGTCGCGCATATCGCCCGCCTGATCAGCGAGGCGGAGCGGCCACTATTCGTCTTCGGATCCGACGTATGGATCGACGGCGCCGAGAAGGTGGCACTGGAGGTCGCGGACGCGCTGGGAATCCCGGTCATCACCAACGGCCAGGGACGCGGGGTCCTCCCGGCCGGACACCCGCTGCTGGCCACACGGGCACGCGGCGCCGCCTTCGGCGGAGCCGACCTGGTGGTGGTCGTCGGGACCCCGCTGGACTTCCGCCTCGGCCACGGCCTGTTCGGCGGAAAGGACGGCGCACCGCTGGCCAAGGTCGTCCACATCGCGGACTCCCCCGAGCAGATCGCGACCCACCTGACGCTGGCCGGGACGGCATCGGGCGACCTAGCGCAGGTGCTGCACGGAATCGGCAACGCCACGAAGCCCTCGGGCACTGTGGAGGCGTGGCGCACGACGCTAACTGAGACGGCCCAGGCGGCGGTAGCAGCCGACGCCGAGGCCCTGGCCAGCACCGCCGACCCGATCCACCCGGCGCGCATCTACGGCGAACTGAACAAGGTGCTGGATGACGACGCCGTGGTCATCGGCGACGGCGGAGACTTCGTTTCCTACGCGGGCAAGTACATCGAACCCAAGCAACCCGGCAACTGGCTCGACCCCGGTCCCTTCGGATGTCTGGGAACGGGCATGGGCTACTCCATCGCCGCCCGCCTCGCCCGCCCGTCCTCACAGGTCGTGACGCTGCTCGGTGACGGCGCCGCGGGATTCTCTCTGATGGACGTCGACACCCTCGTCCGCCACAAGCTGCCCGTGGTGATGGTCTGCGGCAACAACGGCATCTGGGGCTTGGAGAAGGCCCCGATGCAGATGCTCTACGGCTACGACGTCGTCGCGGACCTCAACCCGCAGACCCGTTACGACCAGGTGGTTCAGGCTCTGGGTGGGGGAGGCGAACTCGTCACCAAGCCGGCGGAGATCGCCCCAGCCCTGCGGCGGGCCTTCGACTCGGGGGTCCCCTACCTGGTCAACATCGCCACCGACCCGGAGAACGTCTACCCGCGCAAGACCATGGGGGTCTAGGGTTCGTCCCCCGCACGGGCGGGGCTTAGGAACTGCGAGCTACCCAGCTCACCCTCGTTCGCGGTCCATTCCCGCGCGGGCGGGGTTGAAAGCAAATGACCTGTGACGATATGGAGCGTTGCGTTCTCGTACTCCCGTGTCACTGCTGTTGTGCGGTGGCAAGGAAGCGATCGCGGTTCACGATCGCCCGTGCTACCGACCCTTCCGCGATGGTGTGAGTGTCCTGGGTGACGGCGATGTCGAACTCCAGGCGCTTGCCATCGACCTGTCTGAGGACAGCAGTCGCCTGAACTCGCGCGCCGACAGGAGTGGGGGCGGTGTGCGACAGGGCGACCTTGGTGCCGACGCTCGTGTAGCCCTCGTCCAGGTGTCCGGCCACGGCGGCGACGGTCGCCTCCTCTGCCAATGCCAGCACTCGCGGGGTCCCCAATACAGGAACGTCGCCGCTGCCAAGGGCGATGGCGGTCTCGTTGTCGGTCACCACGAGCTCGGCCGTGCCGTGTAGTCCCTCGCTGATGGTCATGCCGGAGAAACTATCCGATGGCGCACCGGCGCCCGCGATCCGCTACTCGATGACGGCGAGCAGGTCGCCCTCCTGGACCACGTCTCCCTCGGCAACGTCGATGCTGGACACGGTGCCCGGCTCCTCCGTCAGGACCGGGATCTCCATCTTCATCGATTCGAGGATGAACAGGGTCGCACCGGCGTCGACCTTGTCGCCCGGGGCCGCTGTCACCTTGAACACGTTGGCGACCATCTCCGCGCGGATCTCAGCCATGGTGTGCCCCTTTTCTTCCCTTGAGGGTGATTCTTCTCGAACGGGGACAGATCCTACGGCAGTACCCACCGGTAACAATCCTGGTCATCGGCGAGCGCGGGCGCGTTCGAGTACCCGGGCCGCGGCTGCTACCACCTCAGCGTCGTACTCGCGCCCCGCGTCCATCCGCAGCCGCTGCAGGACAGCCTTGATCCGGTCCTCGTCCTTCGACTCCCCCACGAGGTCGTCGAACGCGTTGGCCACCTTGATGATCCGGCTGCCCAGGGGCGGCGGACCGTCGTCGCCATCGCCCTCACAGGACTCGCACTGACGGCGGACCAGTTCGGCCACGGAGTCGAGCACACCCGTCTCGCGAATGACCGCCGACCCCAGCTCGGCGATGCGCCGCTGCTCGCGCGGCGAGGCCAGCACGGTGGCGCCGCCTGCGATCGGGTCGCGCAGCGAGAGTTGCCCGATATCGTGCATCAGCGCCGCGTACTCCAGCTCCAGCAGCTCCGACTCGCGCATGCCCAGCTCGCACCCGATCAACCGGGCCAGGCGGCTGACGCGCCGGGAATGGCCGGTCTCCACATATCCCCCGACCTCCGTCACACGGGACAGCGAGCGCACGGTCTGCAGGTAGGTGAGTCGAATCTCGGCGAAGCGGCGGAAGGCCACCTGCGTGACCAGCAGCGGCGCGGTGAACACCAGCAGCCCCACCAGCCCCGTCACGGTGCTGGCCAGCGCGATGAGCACGCCGGAGGAGCCGATCGCCATGCCGATCGCGAACTGCGCCCGCAGCTCGTCACCGAACGCGACGCTGAGGCGGGTGTGCAGCCGTTCGGCGCGGATGGCGGCCGCGATGGCGGCGTCGATCAGCCAGGCCGCGGCGACCAGGGCGGTCATCACGGCCACGATGAGCCACCAGTTGTCGGGGTCGGGCGGCACCTCGTGCACAAAGGGCCGGAACACCAACGCGGTGATCTCGACGATGAGCACGCGGCGCGCGAGGTCGCTCCAGCGCGGCTCACGGCCGACCGCGATGTGCGGCAGCTCGCCGAGCGCCACTCCGAGCGTGACGACGGCGATGACCTGCCACGCGGAGTGGGTCACCATCACGCCGCCGATACTCAGCAGGAACGCGTAACCGATGGCTCCGGCGGAGGCGATCGGCGCGACCTCCCGGTGTCCGGGCAGGGTGATGCGGGCCAGCTCACCGGCCGCGATGAGCACACCGAACGCGAGGGCGGCATGCGGCTCCACGAAGCCGACGAGCAGCGTCCAGATCAGCGAGCCGACGGCGCAGCCGCCCGCCGCCGTGATGAGCAGCGCCCGCGCAGGGTCGATACGGCCGGGGGACCACCCCCGATGCCGTATCGCCGTCCCCTCCACTTCGGGCCTCCGTTGCAGGATCATTCGTCACTTTCCCCCGCGACCCGCAGCGGAACGCTGGGGTCGTCATGGTCCTGCTGGGCTACCTCGGCGAGGTCGTCATCGGGCGGCTCTACCGCGTCGGGCGCCTGCCACCCGTCACGGGCCACGGCGGCGATCAGGGCGTCGACCATCACCGGGTCGAACTGCGGACCGGCGCATCGGCGCAGCTCCGCGATGGCTTCACCGATCGAGCGCGCCTTGCGGTAGGAGCGGGTGGACGTCATGCAGTCGAACGCGTCGGCCACCGAAAGGATACGGGCGAACTCCGGGATGTCCTCGCCGGAGAGCCCCATCGGGTAGCCGCCGCCGTCCATGCGCTCGTGGTGGTGCATGATCCCGGCGAGCGCCTCGTCCAGGAAGCCGATCTCCCGGACGATCTCGTACCCACGCATCGGGTGCAACTGGATAGCGGCGTACTCCTCCTCCGTCAGGCGCCCGGATTTCTGCAGGACCTTCGTCGGGACGCCGAGCTTTCCCACATCGTGCAGCATCCCGGCGTAGCGGATGGTGTGCACGCGCTCAGCATGCATGCCCAGTTCCTGGGCGATCATCACGGCGGCCTTGGCGACGCGCATGCAGTGGCCCCGTGTGTAGTAGTCCTTGGTCTCCACCGCCTGGCAGAGCGTGGCGAGAGTGGCGTCGTGCGCCTTCTGCTCGGCGATGTACTGGTCGAACGTCCAACGTGCGATGAACAGCGGCAGCAGCACCAGGAGCACGGCGAACGCGCCGACCGCGCCCCAGATGGCGGCGATGAACAGGCCGAGCATGCCGTAGCCGACCGACGACAGTTCGAGGCTGGCCAGCGGGCGCCAGCGCACCCGGCGAGGGCGCTGGATGTGCACAGCGCCCAGGCACCACATGAGGCCCCCGACGAGGGCGCTGTTAACCACGGTGTGGGTGAGGATCGCGACGGTGAAGGGCAGGACGATGAGCGGGAAGTCACCGCCCTCGGGGATGCCCATCCGACCGCCGAGAAGCTGGAAGATGTGGCCGGCCGCGTAACCGGCCAGGGCGAACTGGGCGCCGTTGAACAAGCGCTTGACGAGGTTCTGCCGACGGAAGACGACGAAGCACGAGGAGAAGCCGACCACGGCCGCCCCGATCGGGCCGACCAGCACGACGGCCGCCAGGGAGACCGACGAGCTCGGTGAGAGGCCCGTCTTCCCCGAGACGACCATCGTGCCGATGGACTCGGCCACCACGAACAGGACGGCGAGCAGGATCAGCGTGGCCGGATCGATCCCCGCGTAGGGACCGTGCAGCAGTACTGCGGCGGCGCTGAGGACGACGAGGCCGACGTACAACCGCGCCGCTCCCGGAAGCGAACGCAATTCCCGGTACCTCCCGCCCCGATGCCGACCGAACCGTCATGATTTCATCGATTCCGTTCTACCACCAGGACCACCCGCCGACATGGGTGACGAGCCACCCCGCTACGAAAACCAGGTACGTCAGTTTCGCGATCAGCAAAGTCACGGCCTACCGTCCTCTCCGGAGCTTCAGCACCGCGCACCCCCTGAATCTCCCCCGGGCGCGGCGCGAATATACCCCCATACGGCGGATATGACTGCTCAGTTTAACGGACCTTGAAGCGCTATCGATTTCCCCAACCCGAACAGCGCGACAACTGCGAGAAACCCCCACTACTCGGGTTTCAAACTGCGGAAATACGATTTAAATTCGTAGCTCGCGAAAGTCACTCTCCGCAATCCTTTTGCTGACTTGGCGGGCCGCAAAATCTCCGCACCGCAGTGGCTCCCGAACCACACCCGCCCCACGAAGGACGGCTTCCTTCACCCTATGTAACAGGCGTTCACATGCGACAACCGTATCGGCGCACTATATCCGAGTCACTTTTCGACCACGAAAAGCAATGACGCCACCGGGCGTGTCAATGACGTGCCCCGACACGCGGCGAAACGATTCCGTGTCCAAAAACCCGACTGTGGCCATCACCGTGGCTGTCAGATGATGTTTGAAGGACATTCCTGGACATGTCCTCCTATAAAAGTGAACAGCGGCCGATGTCATCGACCGCTGTGTCATGTCCCCTCATCCACCGCTTCGCCGGGATCCGCAGCGTGAGGTGTCCGTGGGGAGCGGTGGAATCGGCACGGCCCCCGGAACGGTACAGGGCACGGCCGGAACCACGTGCGGAAGCGCGCCGGGGCACGGGCTGGGCGGGCGGAAACAGAGCAGGAGCCGGTTCCGGAAGGCACTGCCGTAGCTCTCCCTGGCCCGAACGGACCGACCGCGGCTCCATTTCCCCTACGCGCGCTACGCCTCCCCGACGCCCGTCTCGCGCGCTTCCTGCTCCTTCTGCGCCGCCGCGAGTCGGTGCAGCACCTTCTCGCGCAAGTCACCGGGAACGGGGTCGCACCCGCAGTGCTTGGCGACCAGCTTCTTCACGGCCTCCTCAAGGCCGTACTCCTCCAGGCACGGTCCGCACTCGTCGAGGTGCTGTCGAATCTCGTCGCAGTTGGACTCTGCGAGCTCGCCATCGATGTATGTGTACACCTTGGCCAATACTTCGCTACAAGGCGTAGCGTGCGGTTTTCCGCACATCATCGTTGGTCCCTCCGACGTGCCCCACCAGTTGACGCTTCCATAGCCTCGGACCCGGCGCCTTCCGGCGAGAGGACGCCCCGGTCAACCGCGTACTCCTCAAGGAGCGTACGGAGCTGTCGTCTCCCCCGGTGCAGACGCGACATCACGGTCCCGATCGGGGTGTCCATGATCTCGGCGACCTCCTTGTAGGCGAAGCCCTCGACATCCGCCAGGTAGACCGCGATCCGGAAGTCCTCCGGCAGCTCCTGCAGCGCGCGCTTGACGTCACTGTCGGGAAGGTGCTCCAGCGCCTCGGCCTCAGCGGACTTCAGCCCAGAGGAGGTGTGCGACGCCGCCTGTGCAAGCTGCCAGTCCTCGACGTCCTCGGTCCCCGCCTGCTTCGGCTCCCGCTGCTTCTTGCGGTAGGAGTTGATGAAGGTGTTGGTGAGGATCCGGTAGAGCCACGCCTTAAGGTTGGTCCCTTCCTTGAACTGGTGGAACGAACCAAATGCCTTGGCGAACGTCTCCTGGACGAGATCTTCGGCGTCGGACGGGTTACGGGTCATCCGCAACGCGGCCGAGTACAGCTGGTCCAAGAACGGGAGTACGTCCCGCTCGAACCGCGCTCCTCGATCCTCGATAGTCTCTTGGCCCTGATTCAAACCCGCCTGCCTCCTTGTGCTGGCATCTCGTGGGGCAACCGTAGCCTCACGATACGACCCCGGAGCAGCGGGACGCACGCTTGAACCCGGGGGCGACGAGTCGGGGCGATCTTTCAGCAAGCAAGCGCTGGCGCTGGGCATGGACCTGCCTTTACTGTCCTTATCAGGCCGTACTCGGAGCTGCCGGGCCACGGAGCGGCAGCCGACCCGGGGGCGGCCGGGCTGGCGGTGATGTCGGTGCCAACAATGGGCACCGCTCACTGATTCCGTCCCACAGCCGGTCCGATACATCCGATGACTCCCCGCGACTTCCTCCGACGGCTGAATCCGGGGAGGTGAGCCGTGGAAGAGTACGGGTAAACCCTCAACATCAGACGTGGGAGAGGAGCGTGCGTGCGACCGTCCTCCAGTTCCGCAGCCCGTGTGCCGGAGCCCCCGTCCGCCGACACCGCGGCGGATCCCCAGTCGATCCGATCCCCCGCGGCACATTTCTCCACCACTGACTCGCTGACCGCCTACTGGCGGTTCTACTGGGCCGTAGCCGACGCCCAGCTGGCCCGTTGGCTCCCCCGGACCCCCGGATTGATCCTGGATATGTCGCACCCGGATTTTCCCGGCGCCCAGCGCGCCGTCGCGGCCGGGCACGACGTCATCCCACTCCTGCCCAGAGTCGAGAGATCCGTGCGACGCCCGCTGACTCTGGTCAACGGCCACGCCCCAGCCCAGCGCGGACAGACCCCCGGACGACTCCGCCCGGTCGTCGGGGACGCCACGCTGCTACCGAGCTTCGCGTCGAACGTCTTCGACGGTGTCATCGCCGACAACCGCATCCTCTCCCAGCACCTCGCGACCGAGACGTCGCTGGCCGAGATCGAGCGCGTACTGCGCCCGGGTGGCCGCACGCTACTGTCCGTCGACTCTGTTGTGCTGGGGATGGCCCTGCTGGCCGAACAGGACTGCTGGCCAGAGCTGAGCTTCGCTCCCAAGGCCGACGTGCTCCTCGTCCCGTGGCCCGACGGGTCCATCACGCGGTGCTTCACAGCGGAACAGCTGTCCGAGCTGTTGACCGAGGTGGGGCTGGAGCTGGAGTGGATCAAGCCGCGTACCGTGCTGTCGGCGTCCACGGTGGAGATGATGGTGAACGGCGACCCGAGGGCACTGAACCGGCTGGTCGACATGGAACTCAAAGCATCAGAATCCGACGACTATGTCGGCGTCCACCTGCTAGCCAGCGCCCGCAAGCCGGTCGATGCCGCGTGAGACGACGACCACAACCTGCCCCAAAGCACATAACGCGAGGCTAACGCCTCGCGTTATTGCATGTCGGCGGCTGTAAGCCCGACAAGCGCGGCCATGTGGCCATCAAGGCGGCGATGCAGACGGCGTCCTGTATACGGCAGGATCAGAGGGTTCTAAATGCCCCGATTAAAGGACATAAATGAAGAACCCTCTGGTGCGCGCTCTGGCCGTGGCGGCGCTCTGTGCCGCCTCCGCCTGCGGGAATCCGGAGCCAACCGAGACGTCGGATTCCGCTGCATCCGAGTCGCCCTCCCCCACCCCCGAGTCCCCCTCCCCAAGCCCGTCGGTCACCCCTCAGGCCCCTGATGAGCCCGACGTCGACGCGCCTGTCCCCACCCCACCGGGGCCGACAGGAACCACCCAGACCGGTGACGGGTCTGGCACAGAGGATCTCGACCCTCGGCTGTTCGGCCTGTGGAAGGCGCCTTCCGAGAGTGAAGACGGCAGCTTGACGACGGTATTCATCTTGCGAGGCGGAACAGTCTCCGTGAACCAGGGCCCCTTCACCTGTAGGGGAACCATCGAGCCCTTTGGGGATGCCTACGTCATCACATACACCGAGTGCGTCGTTCCGCTCCCGACTGTGACTGTGACCCTCGGTCCGGACGGTGAAACCCTGACCGTGACGGCCCCAGGAGAGTCCAAAACGGAGACGTGGCAACTCTTGCAGCGGCCTGAATGAGTCAGGAGTCTCCATACGCAGGTTGGATCGGAATCGGACGAAGATATCGGGCCGGTGCGGCGCCCACTGGCGCCGCACCGGCCCTCTCCGTAGTCGTCCGGTCGGGCGGACAGCGTTCGACCCTGGAGTCAAACGCTGCCCCGGCTCACCAGACCTTAGGCCAGTGCCAGCAAGTACTAGTCAGCGATCGGCAGGTAGACGCGCTTGCCCTGCTCTGCGAACTCCTCGGACTTGTCTTGCATGCCCTTCTCGATGGCCTCCACCGTGGACAGGCCGTTCTCCTCCGCGTACTTGCGGACGTCCTGCGAGATCTTCATCGAGCAGAACTTCGGCCCGCACATGGAGCAGAAGTGCGCGGTCTTGGCCGGTTCGGCCGGGAGGGTCTCATCGTGGAAGGCCTGGGCGGTCTCTGGGTCGAGTGCCAGGTGGAACTGGTCCTGCCAGCGGAATTCGAAGCGGGCCTGGGACAGAGCGTCGTCCCACTCCTGTGCCCTCGGGTGCCCCTTCGCCAGGTCGGCGGAGTGGGCGGCGAGCCTGTAGGTGATGACGCCGGTCTTGACGTCGTCGCGGTTGGGTAGGCCGAGGTGCTCCTTGGGCGTCACGTAGCAGAGCATCGCCGTGCCGCACCAGCCGATCTGCGCCGCACCGATGGCCGAGGTGATGTGGTCGTACCCGGGCGCGATGTCGGTCGCCAGCGGCCCCAGCGTGTAGAACGGGGCCTCGCCGCACAGCTCCTCTTCGAGCCGCACGTTCTCGGCGATCTTGTGCATCGGTACGTGGCCGGGGCCCTCGATCATCACCTGGACGTCGTGCTCCCGCGCGATGTGCGTGAGCTCGCCCAGCGTGCGCAGCTCGGCGAACTGCGCCTCGTCGTTGGCGTCGGCGATGGAGCCCGGCCGCAGCCCGTCGCCCAGCGAGAACGTGATGTCGTACTCGCGGAAGATCTCGCACAGCTCCTCGTAGTGCGTGTAGAGGAAGCTCTCCTTGTGGTGGGCCAGGCACCAGGCGGCCATGATCGAGCCGCCACGCGACACGATGCCGGTGACCCGCTTCGCCGTGAGCGGGACGTAGCGCAGCAGCACACCCGCGTGGACGGTCATGTAGTCCACGCCCTGCTCGGCCTGCTCGATGATGGTGTCGCGGTAGATCTCCCAGGACAGCGCAGCCGGGTCGCCGTTGACCTTTTCCAGCGCCTGGTAGATCGGGACGGTGCCGACGGGCACCGGGGAGTTGCGGATGATCCACTCGCGCGTCTCGTGGATGCGCTTGCCGGTGGACAGGTCCATGATCGTGTCGGCGCCCCACCGGCTGGCCCACACCATCTTTTCCACCTCCTCGGCGACCGAGGAGGTGACGGCGGAGTTGCCGATGTTGGCGTTGATCTTCACGAGGAAGTTCTTGCCGATGATCATCGGCTCGGACTCCGGGTGTCGACGGTTCGCGGGGATGATCGCCCGCCCGATGGCGAGCTCGGACCGGACGAAGTCCGGGTCCATGCCCTCGCGCGCGGCGATGAACCGCATTTCCGGGGTGATGACGCCGGCCTTCGCGTAGGCCAGCTGGGTGACCGCGCCGTTGATGGGCTCGCGGTCGTTGATCCACGCCTCGCGTGTCCGGGCGAGCCCGGCATGCACGTCGATGGTCGCGGAGGAGTCGGTGTACGGACCCGAGGTGTCGTACAGGTCGATGTGGCTGCCGTTGCTGAGTCCCACCCGCCGTTGCGGGACCTTGAGCTTCCGCCCCGAAGCGGGGTCGTCAACCTCCAGGTACACCTTTTCCGAGCCCATGATGGGGCCGGAGGTCACGGTGGGTTGGACACTACGGTCGTCAAGCGCCGTCAAGGCACGCCTCCCTACGCCGGAATTACCCGAACAGGTTCTGCGGTCGGCGGCACCGTCCCCTTCTGGCGACAGCCGCCCTCTCAGCCCGCCAAGGCGCGAGCTCCCGCGGTTCTTCATTTTTTGTCGACCGTGTTCTTCGCCGCGACGATCGACCGCCGTACCCGCGAAGCCGGCACGACGCGATCGCGCAAACGCGAACACGGACCCTATGACCGGGGCCACCATACCCATGGCGTGTGCGGGGTTTCCACCCCTGGCCCCATGGCGCACCGGCCGCCCCCGGTCGGTCAGTGCGCCCGAACCGGCTAGAACAGGGTCCCTGGCTCGGAGTCTTCCTGCACCGGTTCCAGCAGCTCAGGACCGTTGTTGCGGACGCTGTTGACGGCGGTCCCCACCTGGTGGATGTCGAAATCGCGAACGGGGGTCGAGGCCATGACGTGCTGGAGATCGGCGATGCCGGAGGCTGGGTCCAACCAGGTGTCCCAGGCATCGCGTGGGACGACGATCGGCATCCGCTCGTGAATGTGCTCCAGCTCCGGGGCGGCCTCGGTGGTGACGACCGTGCAGGTCCACAGCCAGGCGTCCGGGTCATCCTCCGGGAGCTCGGGGTTGCGCCACCGCTCGAAGAGACCGGCGAGGGCGAGCGGGGAGCCGTCGGCGTAGCGGACAGCGAAAGGGCGCTTCTTGGACTTGGACTTGCGCCGCTTGTGGCCGGGGTCGGTGGACGGGGACGTACCGGGCTCAGACGCGCCCGGTGCCTCGTCGGGCATCAGCTGCCACTCGTAATAGGCGTCGGCCGGCAGGAGGCAGCGCCGCCGCTTGAACGCGGCCCGGAAAGCCGGCTTCTCAGCGACGGTCTCGCCACGGGCGTTGATCATCTTGTAGCCGACGTTGACGTCCTTCGCCCACGATGGCACCAGCCCCCAGCGCAGCGTGCGCAGGTACTGCGGCCCTGTGGGGCGCGCGCCGCGCCCGGCCTCGCCGGGCGGTGTGCCGAGCACGGCGTAGACGGACTTGCCCGGCGCGATGTTGTAGTCGGGCTGGAGTTCTTCCAGCGGGGGCCAGGAGCGAGCGTCACGCGCCGCCTCGACCGCCTCGTCGATCTCCGGAAGGTCGAAGGCGAGCTGAAGCTCGTGCTGGTTTCGCGCCTGGGCATAACGGCCACACATGGTGAGTAAGTATTACATCCGACCAGTGACATGACGGGTCGACGACCTGCGGAGCACTGATGTTGCTTCGGTTCGGTGGACAGGTGTCCGCTTTCGGATACTTTGTCACTGAACGAGGAGATCAACGTGCCCAAGACCCGACCCGCCTACCCGCCGGAGTACCGCGAGCAGATCATCTCGCTG